>JBAYPL010000090.1:0-9938 GCA_041677745.1 Kapaibacterium sp. (SeqCode) | reverse complement strand
CCGAACGAGACCTTAATATTTGTAAAGTTTCATTTGGTTTATCAAAGCCCAACCATTCAATAATACCAATGGCTTGAGAGAAACCAAGCTCTGCAAAATAATGAATCTTATCAACTTCACCAATTCTGCATAGTTCTTGAAAATATGCCTTCCTCCCTTTTGCAGCTCTGACAATTGTCAATTTATTCTGTCCTGTCGTGTCGTCATATCCGGCATCAGCAGGAGTATCACGCGGAATCGAAATAATTTCAATTTTCCCGCTATCTAAAAGTATGGATATTATATGATTGGCATCAGCATGTTTGTACCTGTCACCGAGACGGGAGTCAACGCCGGTAAGAGCAATATTGATTCTCCTACCTTTATAAATTCTCTTTATATATTTACCGGCAGACTCGTCGTAAGCATACTCCGGCAACTCATTGGAACTGCTTACGTTAATAACTTGTACTCCTGAATCGGCACTAGGTATCAACGCTTTCAAAAAGTTTGAATCGAGGTCTTCGTCTTCATGCATTGACGTTGCTGCTTTAGCTGTCTCATGTTTAATCTCGATAATTTCATTATATTCCGATTTAAAGTATATAGCAGCAATCACGCCAACAATTATAAGGAAAATTATGAAGAATATGAAGGGAGCATAATTCCTTTTTTTCTTCTTTCTTTTCGTAGCTCTGCCTAACATATAGATTTATGCACATTATGAAAATAAATATAAAATTTAATCGGTAAACGGCTTTAATCCGAACCTATTTTCTCACTATCAATAATTATTCCAAATATGGATTATTACTTTTGTAATGGAAGATTTTGACTTATTAATTTCTCAATCATACATTATTATCATTTAAGTTAATTTCACGAAGTAGTGCTTCACGCTCAATTTCTAACTGTCTGATTTTCCTTTCAATATTATCAATATCTTCAGGCAACGAATCAATCTCCATTCTCAGCTTACTTGCTGCTTCATCTATCAAATCAATAGCTTTATCTGGCATAAATCTATCGCCAATATAGCGTTGTGATAACTCTGCAGCAGCTATGATAGCAGAATCTGTAATCCTGACTCCGTGATGTACTTCATATTTTTCCTTCAGGCCCCTCAGTATTGAAATTGTATCGTCAATATTCGGCTCTTCAATCAATACTTTTTGAAATCTTCTTTCCAAAGCGGCATCTTTTTCAATATATTTTTGATACTCGTCAAGTGTAGTAGCACCAATGCAGTGCAATTCCCCTCTTGCCAAAGCAGGTTTTAAAATGTTTGCAGCATCAATACTACCGCTTGTTGCACCTGCTCCAATCAGTGTGTGAAGTTCATCAATAAAGAGAATTATGTATCCATCAGAATCACTTACCTCTTTTATCAAGGATTTCAATCTCTCTTCAAATTGCCCTCTGTAGCTGGTGCCTGCAATTAAAGTAGCAGTATCAAGAACAACTATACTTTTTGACTTCAAGGTTTCGGATACGTCTCCGGAAACTATTCTCTGTGCTATTCCTTCGACCACAGCCGTTTTTCCGACTCCGGGCTCTCCAATCAGAACAGGATTATTCTTAGTTCGTCTGGATAAGACTTGTAAAACCCTTCTAATTTCTTCTTCTCTGCCGATTACAGGGTCTAATTTTCCTGCACTCGCCATGTCAGTGAGATTTCTACCATATTTCTTTAATGCTTGATACTTTTCTTCGGGATTCTGGTCAGAAACTTTCGAATTACCCCTTATATTTTTTAATGCTTTAAGTATGTTATCTTTTGTAATACCCTGCTTAATGAGAATGTCGTAAACATCACTTTTAGGGTCAGACATTACTATGAATAAATGTTCAGTACTGACATACTCATCTTTCATAGCAGCAGCTTCGCTTACAGCCTTGTTGAACAATTCACCCAATGAATTTGATAGAAATTGGTTAGTTGCACCTGTACCATTGACCTTAGGAAGTTTATTCATACCTTCATTGACTTGAATCATCACTGCCGGTAAATTTGCTCCGATTCTTTGTATAATATCCGGTATTAATCCGGCTGAATCCTGTATCAATGCTGCTAAGAGATGTATGGTTTCAACAGCTTGATTATTATAACTTATTGCAATTTCTTGAGCTGTTTGAACAGCCTCTTGTGCTTTGATGGTAAACTTATTAAAGTTCATAATAATACGCTGAAAGATTAATCCTACAAATTATTTGTATGACGAAACGGTAATCTTTGAAGTGTGTGTGGTATCCATCCAAGTTGCAGCAGATTCGTAAGGGGCATTGATTGTTGTTTAGGGCATCTGTCAATAAACAAAAACGGTTTGATGTTTTAAAGAGCATCAAACCGTCGCTGATAGTGTTTTATATAAGAATTACTTATTTACAATTATCCTGAATTATGTCGTAGGCATCCATATAACCTAATTCTCCAGCTTTTGACCAATCATTGCATGCACCTATTCTATCACCCAGGGCAATTTTTGAAAAACCTCTGTTATAATAGGCAAGTCCAGAATCCGGTTGAAGTTCTATTGCTTTCGTAAAATTCTGAATTGATGAATGATAATCATTTAACTCAGAAAAGCAAAAACCGATATTGATATACGCTTCAGCAAATTTGGGGTCAAGTTGTACTACTTTTTCATAATAAACAATTGCTGTTTCATATTCCATCACAGATACTGCTAAGGCACCCATACCAAAATATGCTTGCATGTTTTTAGGATTTAGTTCAAGTGCTTTCTTTAGATCAGATTCAGCTTTGACAAGGCTGTCAAGGTCAGTAAATATCGAGGCTCTAAGGACATAAGCCGAGTCATTACTTGCATTTATCTTTAACAACTCATTTATATCTTGAACTGCATCAGTAGCATTACCAGAAAAATATCGTGAATAAGCACGGAAATAATATGCAATTTCATTCTTTGGGTTGATTTCTATAGACTTGTTCAAATCACTTATCGCTGTTTCAAAGTCATTCGACATGAAATTTGCCTTACCTTTCAATGCCCATACAATATCCGATTCTTTCTCGATTTCGACTGCTTTTTCAAGATCAGTCACAGCTTCACCGAATTTTTCGGCTTTCATTTTAATCTCCGCAGATCGTATGTACTCGTCGGCTGAATCTCCACACGAGTTAATGAAAAAAGATACTGCTGTGAAAATAATCAAATATTTCAGAGACTGCATAAAAATTCCAAATTTATTAAACAATTCATTGTCCTCATGAAAACTTTTCAAAATGTATGATTTCATTTCGTAAATATAACTATATTTTACTTTTGATTAAAATTTTATTGCTTATTAATCCCGAAGTTAAATCCTAATTTATATATTTGTTTAATATCTAAATATTTTTAAATTGTAAAACTTACAGAAACACCGAAAACAAATGAATAAAATCTCATATCATAGTCATCAGAAAACAGATTCCAACCTTTAAGTACACTGATACCGGGAGTAGCAATCCAATGGAAGTCGGAATCCAATGGAAATTCTCGGCTTAATCTGATTCCTATACTTCCGAAAAGAGCCGTAGGATTATCTAACTCTCCTTCTTTTTCATTCCTTCTTCTTGTTCCGGTATCAGTAAAGTAACCTCTGTCAATTGGTTTTATCAAATTTTCAGCATAGCTGTAACTTACGGTAACGGGCATTTCTAAATCAGAAAACAATTCCAATCCTACAGTGCCGAAATATACTTTATAATTCAAAGTTAAATATATAAGATTTTGTTTCAGATTGAAGTTATGACTAAAAATCCCATCAATCGGAAGACTGTCAAGATTGATGATAAGCGATTCATTTGCCGACACGTTTATATTTCTGTAAGAATATCCGATACCTATAGCGATTGAATGATCACTTGCAATTCTGCTGCTTAAGAATATGCCAATCTTATTTTTATTTATCGGTCCTGACATTTCCTGTTGGCAGCAATCCGAGAGTATGTTATCATTCTTAAGAAACGTTCTGTTATTCTCGTAATGATAATCTGCATCTAATCCTACTCTTGTCTCTAAGCTTTCAGAGCGTGTAAACGAGTAGGACAGTATCAGGCAAATTATGAGAAGCAAGGGATTTTTCATTTTACATGAAGTCACAAGATAAAAACTTATCAATTCACAAGTCACAAAAATAAGTATTTATGAAACAAGAAAAAAGGATTAATCTTATGAAATAATAGCAATTATATCATCATTTTTTTTTATATTTGAATATGAAGATACATAATTAAATGTATTATTAAAGTTTGATTGACTCTGAAAATGAATATCTTTGTAATTGATTACTAATAGTGGTTTGAATGTATGAATAAAATATTGGAAGCTCGGTTCATAGGACCGGACGTGAAATTATTCAAAGTGGAGGCGTCTAAAATCGCCGAGAAGAAGAAAGCAGGGCAATTTGTCATATTAAGAGTTGATGAAAACGGGGAGAGAATTCCACTCACAATCGCAGACTCAGACTTGAATGAAGGTACTATAACTATAATTGTTCAAGGAATCGGTGCCACAACAAAGCAACTGAATACGCTTGAAACAGGAGACTATATCCATGATTTAGTAGGTCCTCTGGGCAAAGCGTCTCATATAGAGAATTTTGGTACAGCAGTAAGTATAGGTGGCGGCGTTGGTACCGCCATAGCATATCCGACAGCAATGGCGCTCAAAGAAGCAGGCAATCATGTGATAAGTATTATAGGAGGTAAATCCAAAGATTATATAATACTTGAAGAAGAAATGCGACAAACTGCCGATGAGGTATATCCTACAACTGACGACGGAAGTTATGGATTTCACGGATTTGTTACTCAGAAACTCGAAGAATTAATTAAATCAGGCAGGAAAATTGACTTTGTTCTTGCGATTGGACCTATCCCCATGATGGCTGCAGTTGCAAAAGTAACCCAACCTTACGGCATTAAAACAATGGTCTCGCTGAATCCTATAATGGTTGACGGAACCGGAATGTGCGGAGGTTGCAGAGCTTATGTTGACAATAAACCGGTATTTGTTTGCGTTGACGGACCCGAATTTGATGCTCATAAAGTTGATTTCAAAATTCTCCTCCAACGAAATAAGATGTATTTGCCTCAAGAAAAAGATACGCTTGAGCACCATGTATGTAATTATGATAAGATGTTTGATGCTGCCAAAAGGAGCTCCATAAATACTAAGGAGGTTGAAAATGTCTGAGCTTAGTACTAAGGAAAGATACAAAATTCAAAGACATCAAATGCCCGAGCAGGATGCAGAGTTAAGAAGTAAAAATTTTCAAGAAGTCAATTTGGGCTATACTATTGAAATTGCTATGGAAGAAGCTGATCGTTGTATCCGATGTAAAAATCCTGTTTGCGTTGCAGGATGTCCGGTTTCGGTAAAGATTCCGGATTTTATACGGATGATAGCCGACGGTAAGTTTGAGGAAGCCGCAAGCATCTTGAAAGAAGATAATGCTCTTCCCGCAGTATGTGGCAGAGTATGCCCCCAAGAAGAGCAATGCGAATCTGTTTGTGTGGTAGGAAAGAAAGGCAAACCGGTAGCTATCGGATACCTCGAAAGATTTGCTGCCGATTGGGAAAGAAACAACATTAAATTAAAAGAAATTAAATCCTCACCTAAATCCGGTAAGAAAGTAGCAGTTGTCGGTGGTGGACCTGCCGGACTAAGCTGTGCCGGTGACTTAATACAAATGGGACATGATGTTACTGTTTTCGAAGCTCTGCATGAAATCGGAGGCGTTTTAATTTATGGTATTCCTGAATTTCGATTACCAAAGGAAATTGTCAAGGCAGAGGTCGAATCACTTCAAACAGCAGGTGTTGAATTTGTTACTAATTATGTAATTGGTCTGACTGAGACTATTGAAGAACTCCAATCAAGATTTGATGCCATCTTCATAGGCGTTGGTGCAGGCCTCCCCTATTTTCTCAATATACCGGGAGAACATCTTAACGGTGTATATTCTGCTAATGAGTTTCTGACAAGAGTCAATCTGATGAAGTCTTATAACTTTCCGAATAATCCAACTCCTATGCTTGATCTTCATGGGAAAACAGTAGCTGTCTTTGGTGGAGGTAATACAGCCATGGATGCAGTCAGGACTTCTAAAAGATTGGGAGCCTCACGAGCTATCATTTGTTATAGGAGATCGGAGCAAGAGATGCCTGCACGTATTGAAGAAGTTCATCATGCGAAAGAAGAAGGCATTGAATTTAAGTTACTTGTTTCTCCGTTAGAATTAATAGGTGACGAGCAGGGATGGCTACGTGCTGTCAGATTACAACAGATGGAACTCGGTGAGCCTGATGCTTCAGGACGCAGAAGACCGGTACCAATCAAAGATCAGGTTGAGACAATTGACATTACTGCAGCTATCATAGCTATCGGTAATGGCTCTAATCCGATAATCAGCAACACTACTCCCGAGCTCATTGTCAATAAGTGGGGTAATATTATAGTCAATGAAGGTAATATGAAAACCAATATGAAGGGAATCTTTGCCGGCGGTGACATAGTTACAGGTGGTGCAACCGTTATCTTGGCTATGGGTGCAGGACGCTCAGCTGCTAAGGCTATTGATGATTATTTTAAGAATCCGGAAAGCTGGTAAAGTTGAATATCGAAATGCAATCTAAACGCGAGGTCTATCTTGACCTCGCTAAGTTTTTTGCTATGATTATGATGGTAGCCGGGCATTCGTTCTTTGAATTTGCTGACCCGCGTTACTATAATTTAAATGAATTTCCTTGGAATTGGTGGAATTTTGCAAGAGGAAAGACTGCTCCTGTCTTTCTGTTTCTCTCCGGTGCCGTTCATGTATTTGCTAATTTTAAAGCTAATAATTCAGTGATTGACGGTACAACATTTTTGAGACGCGTAAAAATGGCTTTTTCTCTTTTAGTGATTGCTTACGTTCTCAATTCTCCAATCAATTTTTTATCGGAAATTTATCAAATTCAGGAGTCAAAGTTAGATAAATTTTTTCAGGTAAATATTTTACACATTTTTGGTGTCGGCTTGTTATTACTTGCTTTGATTTACAGATTTGCAGGTTCTCGGGAAAGTGTGTTGAAAATATGTTTAATGCTTGGTATCACCATTACAGGATTGACTCCTATCATCAGCAATGCTGACCTTAGTTGTCTGCCTCCTGCTCTTAGCAATTACTTAAATTATCAAGGCGGTTCGATTTTTGCGGTTTTTCCGTATTTGTCGTATATGTTTTTCGGGACAGTATTTGGTATATGGCTAAAAAATTCTTTGGCTTCAAGTAAAATTTTTCGCATACGACTTGGTGCTAAAATTCTTCTTGCGGGAACATTTTTGATAATCATAGGAATTATTATTACAAAACTCACAATTTACAGTGGATTCGAAGTAAAACTTAGAACTGACATCGGAGTCGTCATCAGAAACACAGGTATAATTCTTTTTCTAATCGCAGCAGCTCGTCAAATTAAATTTTCAGACTTAACCCTCGTCGGAGTCATCAGCACATTGTCGAAAAGAGCTATTTACATATATGTTATACACTTATTTATAATTTACGGCATAGGTCCATTAGCCGGATTCAAACATTATTTCGGAAAAATGTTTACACCTCTCGAAGGATTGATTGCATCATTACTTGTAATTATCCTATCAATTTTGCTTACACTATTGACAGATTATTTACTGAAATTTCGAGTTACTAAATACATTTTCCTTAGCATTCTTGGAATTTACTCTATATACTTTTTAATCAATTAATTACCCTGCTTTTCTGTAAGAAAGCTTCGTTTATTTCTTCCAGAATCATAACAGCATCATCTGCATCAATGTCCGGAATTACTGCATCATAAGCAGAAATTGAAGCGGCTGTATCAATAACGACAGTAGCAAGTCCGAGTCTCCTTTGGAAGAAAGAAGCACGTACATGCAAAGTCTGAAGTTTATCCACAGGTATAATGTTCAACTTTTGATTCCAAAAACCATGCTTGACAAAAATTAAATTATCACTAATGTTGTATCCTCTGTATTGCCATCTTAGCACAGCACCGTAATAAACCAAAGGAATCAGAATTAGACCGGATAAAAAATACCAATCAATCATATAATAGGCGGCTGCCATTGGTATAATTAAAAAAATCAGATACCTGACAAAAGCCCTTCTTACTGCTTTACGTGATATATTTCGGAAAGATTCCGGAATCTGTACAGGATAAATATCAGATGCAATCTCCAACAAATCTTCTTTTTTTGCTAAAGGAATTCCTGAGCTTGCATTTTTTTTATATACATCGAAACCTGCTGTATGCAAAAGTAAGGTATAAAAGTTAAATTTAATTTTTACAGGATTTGTAGCAATCGTAATTTGTTGTAATTTGGGTAACGGGATTGTTACTGAATTACGTGACAATAAGCCATAAGATTCTACCAGCTTATTACCGTCTTTCACCAGCTTAAATCCATAATACTGCAAAAATGTCCAAACTATATCTACAATCCACGACATTACAACAGTTAGTATCAGGAAAGCTACCGAGAGCGGAAGCAAAAGTTCAATCGGTAAATCAGCAAACGAATCTACGGTTTCCTCTATATATCCGGAAACAATATTGCTGACATATTTAAACTGTGTAAGAAAAGAAGCTGCCCAAGCTCCATAAATCAAGAACAAGGGGCGTAATCTGACCATTCCGTAAACCAAAACGTCTTTACCGGACATACTGAACAATGTATCACCACTCAGAGTCGGATTGAAAGTTTCACTTCGTGATACGGTATCAGAGTTGGATTCGATATTTTCGATATCATTGTCTTTTTCAATAATCTTCTGTTTATGTAAGCGAATAACTTTGTTTATTTCGTCTGCTTCATTTAATTTGACAAAGTCTAAGGAACCTTCGGAAGAAATATCACCGGCAGTTTCAATCTGCACTCTTGCTATTCCGAGAATACGCTGCAAAACATCCTGTTTGACATTGATATTTTGCACCCTTTTTATAGGAATATTTCTTGTTTTCCTTGCAAAAACACCCGAGCGAATGATAATTTCATTTTCGCCTATCATGTAGCTGAAATAATACCAACGAAGTATATGTCCGGGAATAATCACCATACCCAGAAATATTAACATAAAAATATAAAACAACTCTTCGGTTTGCTTCTGTACCAAACCAAGATACAAGGTAATTAAAATGTATGGAAGGTTTCTGAACAATCCGTAAAGAAGGGTCAGTGGGTGTAGTCTTCGGAATTGATTGTAGTCCTCATATAATTCCGTCATACTGCATCCTCATTGGTAAGATTTCTGAGTTTATCTCGCAAGTCTTCAGCATATTCTATAGGTAATCCCGGCAAAACTACGTCAGCTCCTCTTGTCCCGGCAGTATAAATAACCAATTTACCGAGGTGTGCCATCCGCTCAAATATGCTCTGTTGTACATCTATATGCTGTATCCGTTTATATGGAGCAATTGTCTTTATACGTGTCATTATTCCTCGTTCAAGATATATTTCATCATTCCTGACTTGAAATTTCCAAAATTTGTATCTCAATAACGGTATTATGAAAGTAAGAAAAATGCCGCATATAAACATAATCAAGGCTAATAAACCCTGCGGAATTATCCAGTTGTTTATATTGCTCGGGATGATAAAGAATTCTGTGAATCCAAGCAGTAAACTGTAAAACAAAAACTTCAAAAATACACCCATACCCCAAATTATTTTCACTGCCGGGTCTAAACTATACATAAAAATCTTCATTTGGTTAAATTAACAGTAAAACGTAATTTAGCCACTAAAATTATGTTTTTTAAGTAAAAATCACTAAAAAATGTAACAAAAATGCAAATTATTTAAAATAATTTTTGTCAGTTAAATAAAAAATCATATTTTAGAGGAGTTTGTTTATGTTTTTGAAAATATTTGCAGTTTTTTTATCAATTTTTTGTTTTTTGTTTT
>JBAYPL010000089.1:0-9976 GCA_041677745.1 Kapaibacterium sp. (SeqCode) | reverse complement strand
TTATGTTTATCCGAACCCGATAAAAATGTCGGAGTCGCCGGAGATTTTCTTTGCAAATTTAACACCCAGAGCTAAAGTCACAATTATCACCGGTGACGGAGCGGAAATTATCACACTCGAAGAAACCGATGGTAACGGTGGAGTAGAGTGGGACGGCAGAGACAGAAACGGGAAATTACTCCCTGTAGGAATATACTTTTTCAAGGTTAGCGGTGATAATTCTGAGAATATAAGAGTATTTGAGGAAAAAGGCAAATTCGTTATTTTGCCATGATTTCTTTTTGATAAAGCACAAGAATGCGAACTTCAAACGTTCAAAATATCTTAATGACAACCGAAAAAAGCTCTATTCAAACTAAGAGAAAATAATTAGTTTACAATAATAAGAATAGAATTCAGTATAAAATGATTAATTAGTTAAAACGGAAATATTTACCTTATGAAATTTATTGATATAGCAGAAATTTACATAAAAGCGGGTGACGGAGGAAACGGGCACGTCAGTTTTCGAAAAGAAAAATTTGTCCCTCTCGGAGGACCGGACGGAGGTAACGGTGGCAGAGGCGGGAATGTAGTCTTGCTGACATCGCCGCATATAAATACACTCGTGGATTTTAAGTTTAAGAGACGCTTTATTGCCGATAACGGTAAGCCAGGAGGTAAGGCACAGAAAAGCGGTAAGTGGGGAAAAGATTTAATCATCAAGGTGCCTGTAGGCACAGTAGTTAAGAGTGCTGATGGAAATATCATTGCCGACTTGTCCGAAAAATATCAAGAGTTTGTCATTGCCAAAGGCGGTAACGGCGGTTTCGGCAATGCAATGTTTGCTACATCTACCAATCAGGCACCACGACATGCGAACCCGGGACTTCCGGGCGAAGAATTTGATATAATACTTGAGCTCAAGCTTTTAGCAGATGTCGGTCTTGTCGGTTTCCCGAATGCCGGTAAATCTACACTGATTTCCGTAATTTCTGCTGCTAAACCTAAAATTGCTGATTATCCGTTCACTACCTTAGTACCTAATCTCGGCATTGTATATCTTGATGAAGGCAAATCCTTGACTGTAGCCGACATACCAGGCTTGATTGAAGGAGCATCAGAAGGTAAAGGCTTAGGCATTCAATTTTTAAGACATGTCGAAAGGTGTAATGTATTGGTTTTCATGATTTCAGCAGAAAGCTTGACACCGGAAGAAGATTATTTAGTCCTGAAAAATGAGCTTGAAAGTTATAATCCTGAAATGTCATTAAAAAGAAGAATAATATGTATAAGCAAATGTGATATTTGTACTCCCGACAGATACGACGAACTAAGTAAACTGGATTTCGGCGAACCAAAAGCACAAAAATTATTAATTTCGGCTGCAACCAATAAGAACATCCCCATTTTGAAATATCAGATGTTCGATTTATATAAACTGGGACAAAACCCAATTTAAAACTACTCTTTATTAAGGTCGTTTTTTCCGAGGTTAAATAATTCAATACATGCTCGAGAAATGTGCTCTAAAAATACCATACGGCTGTCATCGCTGAAATGTTCGCTGACAATCTTTACTTCGTACAGCCCGTTTCGTGTAACTTGATACAATCCGAGTTGCAAATCGGCTCCGTTTTCGTTTTTAACAAGTTTTCCGCTTACATAATAGTCAACTGCAAGCTGATATAGCATTTTTACTTCACTTACCGAGGGTTCGATATGGTTTTCAATGATATGGAATCCGAAATTCTTATATAAAGTATCTCTGGTTTCTGTATCAAATATTACAAATAGATTTTCATTTTTAATTTTATCGAATATAGTTTCGACAGCAGCAAAGGAACTGACTTCACGGTCATCATAGAGTTCCCATCCATCTTGATTGTCACCTTCGAATGCTATCGAGCCTATTACCAGAGTGGGAAGTGGCTTTACATTCAACCCAAGTTCAGGCTTAACAAAGAGAAGAGAATCGCCGAGGCCGTCGGCTAATGCTCTTTTAACAGACAAGAGCAAAGCCGGGTCGTAAAGAATCTTGCCGGTCTGTCTGTCGGCGTAATTGACGGTACTGTACCCAAGTCCAGAAATCTGTTTGAGACTATCTTCAATCGGAATCAGGTTTAATGATACTCTTAGTAAATGCTTCACTACATTAATTTGCGCCAATGCCACATAACTTGCACCGCAAATCTCTGCAAGCTCGCCGGCTTCTTTCTCAGCCAGACTCGCATCTTCAGCGGTCATAATTCTTAATTCATGCAATCCTATGTACTTGTACTTCCCACTGAGCTTTAAGGCAAGCTCCATGGCAGAATCAAATTTTCTGAGATCTATATCTGTACTATCGCCATGAACGTCAACCCTACCAATCAGAATACTTGGAATATCGTTTGATTCGGCGATGAGATTATATGTCAAGCCAATAAATAAAATCAATGAATAAAATGATAATTTACCTGATATTGTCAAAGTCCACATTCCTAATTTTGTATTTGTCATTACTTTTAAATTGTTTCACCGAATCTAATATCTTCCCAACCCCTTGCTCCGTAAATCCTTTCTGTTCCTTGAGGCTACCTGAAATACAGGATTTTTCGAGGCTTTCAATATCCGCGATACCAAGTACATCGTACAAGGATTTTATTCGTTTAGGACCAAGACCGTCTATTTTGAGCAGCTCTGTTAAAGTTTCGGGGTATTCAGACTTAAGTTTATTAAAATAAGTCATTTCACCGGTTTTGACATATTCACTTATTTTTTCATTCAATGCTTTACCGATACCTTTTACTTCATGTAAAGTGTTGTTCTCAACCAATTCTTTTAAATCGTAATCACCGGCTCGCAAAATTTCCGCAGCTTTAGAATATGCAGAATACTTAAAAAATGTCTCCCCCTTGATTTCCAACAAGGCAGCTATTTTATCAAGTATCACACAAACTTCTTCTTTCATATTGGTCTTAATAATTATCAAACTAATTGTAATTAAACGAAAGAAGTTTCTTTTAGTGTCAATTTATTAGAAAAATATTTTAATGGTTCTCTATTCAAGTGAAATTAAAAGAAAATAGTCGAGAATTCAGATTTTTTTATATATTGTTTGAAGTTTTTCTAAAACAATATTGCAGTATCCGACGTATAATAAGTATATACTTTAATCTTAGAAATGTATAAATAGGAAAATAATATTTGTGAATAATTTAAAATATTTCCTTAATTTAGAAATTATCAAAAATACAGAATAGAAATATGTTTACATTATATCTGGCATTTTTAATATTTGGTGGAATCTTGCTTGGCGCCTCGTTTATAAACTTCGGTGGAGGAGAGGATGTATCACACTCGGATGGTGGACACGCAGGCGATTCTGATTTCGGCAACGATATTGATAACAACTTGGAGCATGGTTCAGAGAGCAGTGCATTAGAAAAAGTTACCACTAATTTAGACCATCATGGAATTGCAAAGGAGGCTGCACAGTTTTTTAGTTTTAGAAATTTTGTGTATTTCTCTACATTTTTCGGATTAACAGGAACATTTTTCTCATTGCTGTCTTTTTCACAGCTCGTAACATTTATTTCATCACTCGGCATGGGTACTATAAGTTATGTATTCGGATACTGGCTAATGAAGTATTTGAGAAATACAGAGAGTGGTGAGGAAGTAAAAATGAGAGAAATTGTTGGCAGGAAGGGAATGGTCGGAATTACTGTCGGAAAAGACAAACGCGGGAAAGTAATAATTGAGGTCGGTTCATACAGCAGAGAGTACACGGCAACACTTTCAGAGTCCTCAGAAGCCGATTTTCTACAACCAAGAGAAAATATTCTCGTAATAGATATAGCTGGTGATTGTTTAATTGTTGATAAATATGAGGTATAATATGGATTTTTTGGAACTCTTGATACCCCTTGCAGGTATAGGAGCCTTGGCTCTGGTAATAATATTAATAACAATCAGCAGATTGTTGTTGATAGCTCATCCGAATGAAGTAATAATATTATCAGGACGGAAACGAAAACTCGAAAATGGTGAAACAGTAGGGTATCGCACAATCAGAGGCGGGCGAACTATTAAAGTTCCACTGCTCGAGAAAGCTACACGAATGTCTCTCGAGACAATCCCCATCGAATTGATGGTTAGTAACGCATACTCCAAGGGCGGAATTCCATTGAGGGTAGAAGCAATTGCAAACATTAAAATTGCATCACAGGATCCGTTTTTCGGCAACGCAGTAGAAAGGTTCCTCAACAGAAAAGAGGGAGAGATTCACAGCATAGCCAAAGACACACTCGAAGGTAATTTGCGTGGCGTGCTTGCTTCGCTTACCCCTGAAGAAGTTAACGAAGACAGATTGAAATTTGCTGAAACACTTATGGATGAAGCTGATATTGACTTGCAGAAGCTTGGACTTCAGCTTGATACTTTAAAGATTACCAATATCTCTGACGATAATGATTATCTGAATTCTATCGGTAGAGGAAAGACTGCTGAGGTCATAGCGAATGCAAAGAAAATCGAAGCAGCAAAAAAAGCAGAGTCGGAGCAAGCCGAAGCAGAAGCGCAGGAAAGAGCAGAACGAGCAAAAGCTATTTCCAAGCAAAATATTGAACAAGCTCAGATTGAATCAGAGCAAAATGTACTTGTTTCCAAAGCTATGAAAAATGCTGAGACAAGAGAGGCTGAAGCCTTGTCTGAACAAAGAGCCGCTAAAGCTCAAGCTGCTGCGAAACAAGAAATTGAACAAGCACAAATCATCGCCGAGCAAAATATTTTCATAGCAAATACCAATAAAAAAGCAGCTACTGAGGAAGCAGATTCTCTCTCACGTGAAAGAGCGGAAAAAGCTAAAGCAATTGCAAAACAGGCAATTGAACAGGCTCAAATTGACTCTGAACGTGCCGTACTTATTTCCAAAGCTTTGGCTGACCAGCAGATTGAAATTGAGAAGAATAACTATCGAATCAAAAAAGCTGAACTTGAAAAAGTTGCTGTCGTAAAAGAAAAAGAAGCCGAAGTTGCCGGAACTAAAGCTAAAGTCAAGTTCGAGCAGGAGCTGGAAGAAGAAAGAATTGTACTTCAAAAGAAAAGACTTATGGCTGATGTTATCGAACCGGCAAAAGCCAGAAAAGAGGCGCTCGAGCTTGAAGCGAAAGGACAAGCTGCATCAATACTCGCTGACGGCGAAGCACAAATTGAAATCTTACGCAGGAAAATTGAAGCATATATTTCGGCACAAGGCTCTGGAGATAAAGTGTTTATGCTGAATATGCTGCCACAAATCATCGAACAATTGGTAGCAACTGTCAAGGATGTGAAGATTGATAAAATCAGTATCATTGACTCCGGTTCAAACAACGGTTCACAGTTTGCAAAAGTCGTTAATCAAGTGCCGGGTGCAGTTGTAAATCTGGCTGAAATGCTTGAAAATGCTACCGGAATTGATATTCTCAGCACTTTCAGAAATAACATGAAAGACGAAGCCGATATACACACCGTTGAAGCTGAGACAGATTACGGATTTGATGGTTCCAATTACGAAGACATCAGCGACTCTATTATTGATGACGAAGAGCTCAAATAATTTTTTTTATGGAGGCTGTCAGCATTAGGCTAACTTATGCAGACAGCTTCCGTATTAATGCCGACCTTACTTTACTCAGTATAAAATATAAATCAAGCATTAGTTCTTACATAGTTTAAAAGACGACATTTTTAATTTCAAAAAATTAAACTTTATATCATATATAATTTACTAACAATTTTGTTATATTTGTAAGTTGCAAATTTAATTTTTCAAAAATGAACATAATGTTTTTAATATTTATTTAAGGAGTTTAAAAAGATGAAACTGACCCGTATATTAATTTTTTTATTAGCGTCCCTAATAATCGCATCATGTGGTAAGAGCGGTCCGGACCCAATACCTGTCGAAGGTTTGGACACATATACCGATCCAACAACAGGATTTTCACTAAAATATCCCAAAAATTGGGTTAAGTCCGAATTTCCGGGGTTGAGATTTCTCGTATTTTCAAGTGAACAAGGCAAAAAAAGATTCAACAAATACGACACCGAAGGTTTCCCAAGTGCAAAAGTTGATTTACTTGTAATGGATTTAACAGATGGTATGACCCTCGATTCGATAGTAAAATCATCCAAACTATTTGGTCCTGAATATTATCAGGAAGCCGATATAACTGTTGACGGAGTTCAGGGTAAGAAACTTGTATATTCCTTTCCTTTGCAGGGCGGTATGTTCAATGGAAGCATTATAGTAGCTGCCAAAGATACAGCCAAGGCTACAATTCTTACAATCGAATCATTTGACGACAGCTATGAAACTTACAAATCATCATTCGACGAGATAATTTCTTCACTAAAGCTTGCAAAAGCTCCGGAGCCTAAAAAAATTGATACTATCACACAAGAGGCTCCTCCACCTTCGCAGGTATTGGCACCGAGAGGCGGAGACGGATTTGAAATCGGTATCCCCGATAATTTTAAAGCAGAGAACATCGGTAAGGCTGCAAATGCTCTTAGAGCTTGGAGTTTCCTTGGCGACAGACGTGGTGACAGCTTCATTAAAATTGAAACTTTTGATGCTTCAAATCAAAAAGACCTTAAGAAGATTGTTGAAGAGAATCGCGGAAGTTTCCAGAATGCTACCCCAAAACAAACTACTCTCGGCGGACAAACAGCTTATGTCCTCAACTATAAACCTGCCGGAACAGTCAAAGGTAAAGTATGGTTTGCGCTCAAAGGCGATAAGATGTACAGAGTAACAATTAACTGGTTCACAGGTGAAGAAAGTGACTTCCTGCCAATATTTGAGAAGTCAGTAGCTTCATTCAAATTTATATAAATCATTGAAAATATTATTAAAAGCCTCTCTTTTATCAAAGAGAGGTTTTTTCTTTACTCAATTATATAACATCAATAATTTGTCGAGACAAATCCAATTCATTTCAATTCAAATCTATCAGCGTTCATGACTTTATTCCAAGCAGATATAAAATCATGAATAAATTTATCCTGAATATCACTGAAAGAGTAAACTTCAGCAATAGCTCTTAATTGAGAATTTGAACCGAATATAAGGTCAACACGGGAAGCAGACCATTTAGCTTTACCGTTCTTTCGGTCTCTACCTTCGAAAAGATTTCTGTTACCATCAACCATAATCCACTCGGTATTCATATCCAACAAATTAACAAAAAAGTCATTAGTAAGCATGCCCGGTCTATTTGTCAATACACCGGTTTTTGAACCGTCGAAATTAATGTTCAGAACTCTCAAACCGCCTAATAACACAGTCATCTCAGGAGCAGTCAAAGTCAAAAGTTGTGATTTGTCAATCAACAACTTTTCGGCAGGTATTGTATAATCGGCTTTAAGATAATTTCTAAATCCGTCAGCAGTAGGTTCTAACACAGCGAACGATTCAATATCGGTTTGTTCTTGTAGAGCATCCGTCCTACCGGGTATAAATTCCACTTCTACTGCTTTTCCTGCGGCATTAGCAGCCTTCTCGATGGCAGCAGCACCTCCAAGGACAATAATGTCAGCCAGAGATATTTTCTTAGCACCAATTTGAGAACTATTGAAATCATTCTGTACTTGTTCAAGTACTGTCAATACTTTATTCAGTTGTTCAGGCTTATTCACCTCCCAAGCGGCTTGCGGTTGAAGTCTGATTCTCGCTCCATTGGCTCCGCCGCGTTTATCGGAACCTCTGAAAGTTGAAGCTGAAGACCAAGCAGTATAAACAAGCTCACTCATTGATAATCCTGAGTTGATGATTTTCTCTTTGAGCAGTTTGATATCCTTTTTATCAACTAATTCATGATTTACCTTTGGAATCGGGTCCTGCCAAATCAATTCTTCATTTGGCACGTCAGGACCCAAGTAACGGCTACGCGGACCCATGTCTCTGTGGGTTAATTTGAACCAAGCACGTGAGAACGCATTAGCAAATTCTTCCGGATTATTATGAAATCTTCTTGAAATCGGTTCATAAATCGGGTCATATCGAAGTGATAAATCAGCAGTTGTCATCATAGGTCTGTTCTTTTTATTCGGATTATGTGCATCATCAATAAGATGCTCATCTTTCACATCAACAGCAAGCCATTGCCATGCACCGGCAGGACTTTTAACAAGTTCCCACTCATAATTGAAAAGCATATCGAAATAGCCGTTATCCCATTTAGTAGGATTAGGTTTCCAAGCACCTTCGATACCGCTTGTAATTGTATGTTCACCTTTTCCGCTTTCAAATGAGCTAATCCATCCTAATCCCTGTGATTCCAATGGAGCTGCTTCCGGTTCAGGTCCGAGAAATGAAGCTTCACCGGCACCGTGAGCTTTTCCGAAAGTATGTCCTCCGGCAACCAAAGCAACTGTTTCTTCATCGTTCATACCCATACGGGCAAAAGTTTCACGTACATCAACACCAGAAGCAACAGGGTCAGGTTTACCATTAGGTCCTTCCGGATTGACGTAAATCAGCCCCATCTGAACAGCAGCCAGCGGATTTTCAAGCTCCCTATCACCACTGTAGCGTTCATCGCCCAACCATGTATCTTCCGAACCCCAATAAATATCCTCTTCCGGCTCCCATACATCTACTCGTCCTCCACCAAATCCAAACATCTTCAATCCCATAGACTCAATAGCACAGTTTCCTGCCAATATCATCAAATCTGCCCAAGATATTTTATTACCGTATTTTTGCTTGATTGGCAAGAGTAATCTGCGTGCTTTGTCTAAATTGACATTGTCGGGCCAACTGTTAACAGGGGCAAATCGTTGATTACCTGTTCCACCACCGCCTCTGCCGTCGCTTGTGCGATATGTTCCGGCACTGTGCCATGCCATACGTATGAACAGCCCACCGTAATGTCCCCAATCAGCCGGCCACCAATCTTTAGAATCTGTCATTAAATCATACAAATCTTGTTTCAGTGCTTTTAAATCAAGCTTTGCAAACTCTTCAGCATAGTCAAACTCTGCTCCCATTGGATTCGAAGCAGGAGAATGCTGATGCAGAATACCGATATTTAACTGTTCGGGCCACCAATCTTTGTTAGTTCTGACGGCTCCGGAAGGTATCTTATGACCTGCTCCGGTGACCGGGCATTTGCTTTCTTCACTCATATAATGTTCCTTTACTAATATTTAACATTTGGTTAGTTTCCAACAAACCATTTATACAAATATACTTAAACGCCGACAAAATACAACTTAATTTTATATTTTTGATATTATATTATTCATCTCTATTCGCAAGTGTTTTGACATGACTGTTTCTTATGAAAATAAAAAATCGTTCTGGTTCAAGCAGTTTATATTTTCAATAGATGCGAATATCCAATAAATACACTATAATATTAAAAACCCCTAGTATCAATTTAAAAAAAATCTGCATTTCTGATGTAAGGTAGTATGGCAATCTGAGTGTATTACTACACTGAAATTCCTTATAAATTTTATTTCATGAATTTTTATTACCGAAAGATAAGAATTCATGTAGTTAGTTTATGTTTCATAAGCAGAAATAATCCTTTTCCTTTTTCGTTTTTATACCTTAACAAACTTTTATCATTGATGTATTATTATGGCAATAAATCATTTAGTAATCGCATATTTCAAACCTTAGACTGCCGCCTGAGCGATAGGTAGTCCTACGGATTTTACATGAATCTAATTTTACACCGATAGTTTATATAAGCAAGCAATCGGGCGTGTATTTTGTAATATTTATATAATTCTTAGAATGATTGCAGAATCATTTCAACATATTATTGTACTGAATACTTGCCATTTGTTTACAAATTAAAGTCTTAATTGTGTAACTACCTTATCGCACAAGCCGATATGTGTATGTTTTACAATTCATAAGATTTTAATAATGAAAAATAAACTTCCGGTTAGATTTACCGGTCAGCATTTTACTATCAATCACAAATTAATTGCCGAAGCAATAAATTTAGCA
>JBAYPL010000088.1:0-10291 GCA_041677745.1 Kapaibacterium sp. (SeqCode) | reverse complement strand
AATTTCTTTGAAGATGATAACTTCGAGGACATGGAAGAGAAGGTTAGGCATTACCTGAAATTATTTCGTAATCCTGTCAGGAACCGATATGATTTCCCCCGACCTGAAGTTTTCGAAAATCTCGTTGATTATTGTATAAATGATGAACGATATGAAGAAGCATTGGAGATTTGCGGTGTCTGGATTACCTGTGAGCCCGACAACTCGACTGCATTTCATAAGCGTGCAATATTGTTGTCAATAACCGATAAACCGGTCGAAGCTTTCCTAAGTATTAAGAAAGCAATTTCTCTTAATCCTACCGAGAATGAATACTTATTAGCTCAAGCAATCATATTTGAGCAGCTCGGTAATCCTCTGAAAGGATTGTCATTATTAGATGACATCCTAAAATCCGACCCGGGGAACGAAGCCGGACTATTGAGCAAAGCAATGATTCTTTCCGGTTTGGATAGGCACAAAGAGTCAGTAGAAATCCTTGAATATCTTGAAAATATGGCTTTTGAAAGTGAAGAAATAATTCAGGAACTTGCATTCGGTTATTGCATGCTCGAAAATTATTCAAAATCTGAGGAATACTATGAAAGAGCTATACTATTGAATCCTATGGATTCCATGATTTGGTACAATTATGGTGTCATGCTTGCTGCTATAGGTGCAAATTACCGCGCCATAGAGTGCTATGAGAATGCTCTCGCTATCAAGGAAGACTTTACCCAAGCTCTGTTCAATCTCGGTAATATCTACATGATTATACAAAGACCTGTTGAATCAATAGAGTCGTTCACTAAAATTCTTGAATATCAGCCCGATGACATTGATACCTTGCTAAATCTTGCTTCAGTTTATTCCGATAACCAGCAATACATCAGTGCCATAGAGTATTTTACAAAAATCATAGATCATGACCAAACTAATTATCAGGCATTCTTCGGAAGAGGTTATGCTTATGACTCACTCGAACATTATGATGAAGCCTTGCTGGATTATAATCACGCATTGAAATATGCACCATCATCTAAACAAATTTTGCAAGCAAAGGCAGATTTACTTTATAATACAGGTAGGTTTACTGAATCACTGAATGTTTACCTTCAGGTACTTGAGGACAACATGACAGATGAACACAGCTGGTATGATGCAGCTTTGTTGTATTTTGAATTAGATGATTATGAAAAATCCAAAGAATATGTACAGAGAGCAATTGATTTAAGCTACTCTTTTTCTGAAGCATGGTATCTTCTTGCAAAGAATTATTTATTCTTGAACAATCATAAAAAGATGGCTAAGTGTTTAGCCGAGTCAGTCAAACTTGATTCTACTAAATTGGACGAATTTCTTAATGAATTCCCATTTTTAAAGTCCGATGCGATTATGTCCAAAGTTATTATTGATAAAAATCAGAATACAAACAGATTTTTTTCTTAATGATTCAAATTATCAGACAGATTCATTTTTATCCCGTAGTTTTTTGATAAAGTAAAATATAACATCAATTATTAAACGATGAACAATTATAATTGTGAGAACCAATATAAATATTTATTTTTGCTTTTTTCAAATAACGAGTTATAATAATGAATTTTATTGATTTACACAGCCAATACCAAATTATCAAGAATCAAGTTGATACATCCTTGCTAAAGGTTTTAGAACATGGTGCGTACATCATGGGTCCTGAGGTACAAGAGTTGGAAGGCAAGTTAGTAGAATTTGCAGGAGTGAAGTACGCAGTTTCTTGTTCTAATGGTACAGACGCACTGCTGATGCCCTTGATAGCTTGGGGAATAGGTCCTGGAGATGCAGTATTTACTACCCCCTTTACTTTTATTGCAACAGCCGAAGTAATACAATTACTTGGAGCCACTCCTGTATTTGTAGATATTGATGAAAATACATTTAACATATCACCTGCCAAACTTGAAGATAAGATTCTTGAAATCAAATCTGAAGGGAAATTATCACCCAAAGCAGTAATTCCGGTAGATTTATTTGGTTTATGCGCCGACTATGATAAGATTGAACAAATAGCAAGAAAACATGAACTACTTATATTAGAAGATGCAGCTCAATCTTTCGGAGCAGAATTCAATGGCAAAAGAGCTTGCACTTTCGGTGATTGTGCTGCTACATCATTCTATCCTGCAAAGCCTTTGGGTTGCTATGGTGATGGAGGTGCAATATTCACCGATGATGAGGAATTATATAATAAATTAATTTCAATCCGGGTGCACGGTCAAGGTATTGACAAATACAATAATATCAGAATCGGCATAAACGGTAGGTTGGATACTATACAAGCAGCAGTTCTTCTTGCGAAGCTGTCAATCTTTGAAGATGAAATTGTTAAAAGAAATAAGGTCGCCGACTTGTATTCAAGCATGTTGAAGGATGTCTTGCAAGTCCCCCATATACCCGACAATTATATGAGTGTATGGGCGCAATACTCTCTTTTGGCTGAAAACAGCAATCACAGGGAAAAAATAATGAGCGAGCTTAAGGAATCGTCAATTCCTACTGTTATTTATTATCCTCTTCCGCTCCATTTGCAAGAGGCTTTCAATGGTTTGAATTATAAAAAGGGAGACTTCCCGATTTGTGAAGATGTCGCAAGTAGAATTTTCAGCCTTCCTATGCACCCTTATTTGAATGAAAAAGAAATTGTTACGATATGCAACAAGATAAAAGAAATCACTGGTTGAAACAGTTTGCTTTTATTTAAACATCAAATTATTATAAAAAATTATAAATCCGAAGATTGACTACTTAAAATCTATCTTCGGATTTTTTCATTTATACAATCTATAATAACTTATTCCGGTTTAGTAGAATAATATTTTATTCGGGTTCAATCCTACATCGAAGATTCTCGAAGGTGAGATGTAATCACTACGTGAATAAACCAATATTTTACCTTTGTTTACATGATTTACGGAATTGCATATCCAAATCGAATCATCATAAGGGGAGACAGCTAAACCATACCAAATGTCAAATCTCTTCGTATTGTTGATAATCATCTCGGAATTACCGTCATTCAGGTCAATTACAGCAATTCCTGAATCTTCACTCATTGAACTGCCTTTAGGCTGTTGACTAATGAAAAAAAGTGAGT
The DNA here is from genome assembly GCA_041677745.1 of Kapaibacterium sp. (SeqCode). GTDB lineage: Bacteria > Bacteroidota > Ignavibacteria > Kapaibacteriales > UBA2268 > JANJTB01. Next base: position 7,176 of record JBAYPL010000088.1, on the reverse strand, counting down.
CCTTCCCGCGATTAAAACATACATTTCTTGCTCTTATACTCCATTTACGTACAACATTAAAATTACTTAAATCGTATTCGTATATCCCTCCGGTACTGTCATCAAGAGACGGCAAATGATAATATACGGCATAAAGCCTGTTTGTTTCGTGATTGACCAAGACTTCGAAAGTATTTGTCCCTGCTTTGATTTTTCTTGATTCGCTTCGAGACTTTGCACCAACAACAGAAACGGTTTCAGCATCAGGATGCATGTAGTTGAAATCACCGTATGCAGAATTGGCAACAAATACATTACCATTGAAATAAGTAATACCTTCCGGCTGGGGACCTACCGGAACTTCATAACGATTAGAGGTATCATCTAAACTGAAGAAAAAAATCGAGCTACGCAGAAGACAAGTTACACAAAATTCATTGTCGTTGATAGCAGTAATTTTACGGGGCGTACAGTTCTCCGGCAGCTTAATGTCTGATATTTTTGCACCTGTGCTGACTCTTAGACTTCTGATTGTAGAAGAAGTACTTAATGCTATCAAAGCTGTGTCACCGGTGATAAGAATATCATTAGCAGTATCTCCGAGATAATCTCCTGAATTTGACTGCTTAAAATACTCTTCCAGAACAACACCACTATTACTTTTAATCAGTGTTAAAGCAGAGTTATCATAGCCTTGTAAACCTTCACATAAAACAATCACATCTCCGGTTTCTGCCTGTAAAAGTTCATGCGGCGAACTGTCAACCGGTGTTTTCACACATGATTGGAATATAATTGATAAAAATAAAAAAAATATAATGAAATACTTCATATCATCACTAAAAACTCAGAAACATCGGTAGTGGCTGAACGAATAAGTATTTATTAAGTTTTAACATAAAGTGAAATAAAATACAATTTATTTCGACTCATATACTTATGAGCTTATTTAGAGTAATTTTGTGTATAATCATGCCTCCGCTTGCTGTTCTCGACAAAGGCTGCGGTTCCATAGTCATTGTATCACTACTGACATTAGCTGGCTGGATACCCGGTGTCATTGGTGCATTGGTGATTTTAAACAAAGGTAAAAATTAGGAAAATTTACTGAATATTTTTTTATGTTGTAAAAAAATGTTATTTTTATATTTTATAATTCTGCAGATTTTTATTATTTGGAGTAATAGTAAATGATTACTAAAGAACAGAAAACAGAAGCAATTAAATCGTTTGGAAAGAGCGAAGCCGACTCAGGAAGACCTGAAGTTCAGATATCTATGTTGACTACTCGAATCAACCATCTTACCGGTCATCTTGAGAACCATAAGAAAGATCATCACAGTCGCCGTGGCTTGATAAAGCTTGTTTCTAAACGTCGTAAGCTGCTAAATTATCTGGCAAACAATGACATCAAACGTTACCGTGACGTATTGGTAGCATTGTCATTAAGAAAGTAAAGAGCAATATTTATGAAACAGGCGGCGTTTTAGACACCGTTTTTTTTGTCTGAAATAAAGTAATATAAAGATTAGAAGTATGCAACACAAAAAAGTTTCGATTAATTTCGACGGAAGAGAGTATTCCCTTGAAGTCGGTAAGTTCGCAAAATTTGCGAACGGGGCGGTAATGGTCAGATGCGAAGACACAATGGTTCTCGTAACAGCAGTAGCGGCTGATACTCCAAAGGAAGATATTGATTTTTTACCTTTACAGGTAGAATATCGTGAAAAAACGTCGGCTGTCGGAAAAATCCCGGGAGGTTTTTTAAAGCGTGAAGGTCGCCCAACGGATAAAGAAGTATTATCAGCAAGATTGATTGACCGTCAATCAGACCGATGATTCCAAAAGGATGGACTTATGAAACACAGATAATTGCAAATGTATATTCTGCAGACCCGAATGTTGACCCCGATACTTTAGGTGCTGTTGGTGCTTCAGCTGCCCTGCTTATGTCGGATATCCCTTTTAACGGTCCAATTTCGGAAGTTAAAGTTGGACGTATTGATGGACAATATGTCATTAATCCGTCATTTGAATTGGCAAAGACTTCTGATATTGATATTACCGTTGCCGGTACTGATAATGCCATCCTCATGGTTGAAGGTGAATCTAAAGAAATCTCCGAAGATGAGTTTATTGAAGCTCTTGAATTTGCTCATACAAAAATCAAAGAATTAAATAATCTTCAAAAAATGCTCATTGAAGATGAACCGCCTATTAAGAGAGAGCTGATTGCAGAACTATTGCCTGAGGGTATCGAAGAGCTTGTTCAAAATGAAATTCATGATGCTCTTTATCAATATGTTCATACAGTGACAACTAAAGAGCAGAGACGCGAGCAAAGACTTGCCATCATGGAGAAAGCCCTCGAAAAAGTTAATTCGGTACATAGCGAAAACGAAGAATGGGCAGCTAAGTTAGAAAAGATTACCGGTAAGATTGTCAGCAGCCTCGAGAAAAAGTATATGAGAAATATGATACTTGAAGAGGGTAAACGTCTTGACGGCAGAACTACAAGAGACATCAGACCAATAACTTGCGAAGCAGGTTTGCTCCCGAGGAATCACGGCTCATCACTCTTTACAAGAGGAGAAACTCAGAGCTTATCATCAGTTACATTAGGTACTAATAGAGATGAGCAGATGATTGAAGGTTTACAACCTATGTACACCGAAAGATTTCTGTTGCATTACAACTTCCCTCCATTCTCTACCGGTGAAGTAGGCAGGCTCGGTGTTAGTCGTCGTGAAGTCGGTCATGGAAATCTTGCTTGGAGAGCCCTGAAAGGAATGTTGCCTGAGGCTTCCGAATTCCCGTACACCATTCGTATTGTTTCAGATATACTCGAATCTAACGGTTCTTCATCAATGGCTACAGTTTGTGCGGGTACTTTAGCATTATTTGATGCCGGAGTTCCACTTAAAAAACCGGTTGCCGGTATTGCAATGGGACTCATCAAAGAGGATGAAAGAGTTGCGGTATTGAGCGACATACTCGGTGACGAAGACTTCTTGGGTGACATGGACTTTAAGGTGACAGGTACTGTGGACGGTATTACTGCCTGTCAAATGGACATTAAAATTGAAGGGCTATCAACCGCTATTATGTCTGAAGCATTAGAGCAGGCTAAGAACGGAAGAATGCATATTCTTGGTATCATGGAACAGACTTTAAATCAACCGAGAGAAGATATTTCAGCTTTTGCTCCGAGATTTACATCAATAAAAATCCCGCAAGACACTATAGGTGCTGTAATTGGTTCCGGTGGTGAAACTATTCGCGGTATTTGTAAAGATTATAATGTCGAAATCAATATTGAAGATGACGGCACGGTTTTAGTCGCATCTGCAAGCAAGGAAGCCAGTGACCAAGCAATTGCCATTATTAACGGATTGACTGCAAAGCCACAAGAAGGCGAAATTTATACTGCAAAAGTTAAGGAAATCAGAGAAGGATTAGGCGCTTTAGTTGAATTCCTTCCAAAAACTCAGGGGCTTCTGCACATATCTCAGCTTGCTCATGAAAGAGTAGAAAATGTTGCCGATATTCTGTCAGTAGGTGATAAAGTCGAAGTAAAATTACTTGAAATTACAAGAGACGGTAAATACAGACTCAGCAGGAAAGCATTGATTGAAAGACCGGCTCATTTACCTGAAGAAAAAGAAAGAGCTCCAAGAAGCGACTCTGAACATCGCCATGATAGAAGGGGGGGACGAGACAATCGCCGTGGAGACAGAAGGTAGATGTGAGTGATGTTTTGATTATTGGTGCAGGTGTTGCAGGTATTTCTGCCGCCTTCCATCTTTCAAGAGCAGGATTCAGAGTTAGAATAATTGAAATTACAGATAGTATAGGGGGCAGGTTGACTGCCCTTTTTGATTCTAAGTCCAGTGATATGATTGATAACGGTCAGCATGCTCTGATGACTGCTTATGATACTTTTCTCGAAATAGTGGAAGCTGCCGACGCAAATAAGTATTTTAATTTTCAGTCTAAGTTGCATGTGGATTATTATGATAGTTCCGGCAGGAAATCTGTGCTTGACGCAGGCTGTATGTTCGGTAAAGCCGGACTCTTGCTGGGTTTGTTGAAGCTCGGCGGGCTTTCGTTCAGTTCAAAAATTAAAATTATAAAACTATTTCTGTATATTCAATTATCAAAATCAGATAGTAATGATAACATCTCTTGTAGAGAATTCTTGAATCTTCACCGACAAAGTGATGAATCAATCAAAAGATTTTGGGAACCTCTGATTGTCGCCGTCTTGAATTGCAACTTGGAGAATGCTTCTGCATTATTGTTGATAAATGTTTTAAAAAAAGCCTTCATAGATGACATCAATAATTCAAAACTTGTTTTACCTTCAGCAGATTTTAAGCTCATAACTGAGAAAATTCAAAATCATTTGCAAAGCTGCGGCGTAGAGATTATTACAAGGACAAAAATTAATAGTATTATCACAGAGAAAGCTAATGTCAGCAGGATTATTGACTCGAAAGGAGCACAGTATCAGGCTGATTATTATATTTCGACATTACCTCCGTATTCGTTACAAAAAATAGTGGATTCCGATGACGGACAATTTGATTACCTATCTCAATTCGCTTATTCTCCCATTATATCTGCATATATTTGGACCGATATTGAAATCTTCAGAGAAGACTTTATTTCCATGATTGACAGTCATACACAATGGATTTTCAATAGAAATAAGTTGATAAAACATAATTTAAGTGAAAAGTTCAAGTATTCCTATTCAATAACAATCAGTTATGCAGATTCACTTTTAAATATGAAAAATTCGGAACTAATCAATCTGATTTCCGGTGAAATTGAAAGAGTTTTCCCGCATTTTTCGGAAAAAAATATACTGCATTACAGAGTAATTACTGAAAAATTTGCAACATTTACAGCTGATGTAAGAACAGAATTTATCAGACCTGATTGTAAAACTAATTTGAATAATTTTTTCCTCGCCGGTGATTGGACGAATACCGGTTTGCCTGCAACAATCGAAGGAGCTGCGATAAGCGGCAAGAGAGCAGCTGAGGCAGTTATCGGCTTATTAGAAGTCAAGTAACTAACAGGTTTGTCAAATTTCAATTTAAATAAAATATTGTTAGTATGTGCTAATATATTATTAGTCAATACTAATGAATTCCGAAGAAATTAATTGTCGAAATGAAAAGACATGCAAAATATTGTTGAATTATTACGTTATTACAAAAGTATTACGTTTACGTTGATTAGTTTTTATTGAAAATTAGATTAAATATAAAATGGCAAGTAAATTAACATTTGAATTTGAAAAACCCATTATAGAGCTTGAGCAAAAGATTGCAGAAATGCGTGATTTAGGGCAGAAGATAGATATATCCAAAGAAATATCCGATCTTGAAGGAAAAATTGAAGATTTAAGGAAGGAAATATACGCAAATCTTACACGCTGGCAAAGAGTACAAATTGCACGACATCCTGAGAGACCTTCAACACTTGAATATGTTAAATCATGCTTTGACAGTTTCACGGAATTACACGGAGACAGAAAGTTCAAGGATGATCCGGCTATAGTAGGAGGTTTGGCGACATTGAACGGACAATCACTCATGGTGGTTGGTCATCAGAAAGGAGTTGATACCAAATCGAATGTCTATAGGAATTTTGGTATGTCTAATCCTGAAGGTTACAGAAAAGCTGCTCGATTATTTAAATTAGCTGAGAAATTTTCAAAGCCTATAATTACTTTCCTTGATACACCCGGTGCATTCCCCGGACTTGAAGCAGAGGAAAGAGGACAAGCCGAAGCCATTGCTGCAAATTTATTGCTAATGAACCAATTGAAAGTCCCTGTAATTGTAGTAGTCATTGGAGAAGGAGCTTCCGGCGGAGCAATCGGATTAGGTGTAGGAGATAGAATCCTGATGTTGGAAAATGCTTGGTATTCTGTTATTTCGCCCGAGTCATGTTCTTCAATCCTTTGGCGAAGCTGGGATTATAAAGAACAAGCTGCAGAAGCATTACAACTTACAGCAATGGATTTGAAAGATAAAAACGTAATAGATGAAATAATTCCGGAACCTCTCGGCGGAGCACATAAGGATAAAAACAAAATGTTTGAAAATGTGAAGTCAGCCTTAGTGAATGAGCTTCAAGGTTTCAAAAAATATAATCCTGATAAACTTCTTAAAAAACGTCGCGAAAAATTTTACTCTATGGGTGTTTGGGAAGAAGTTTAGTTAAATTATCACTTACAATTAAACTGATAAATATGCTCAGTCTGTTAAGACACTGGAAACGGCAAATCTCTGCCTTGCTTGTGAGATTTGCCGCAAAACCCTATGCAAATACTACTCTATTGATTCATTCATTTGCTGATTCTTCTTTCTTGCCAATATCTATTGACCTAACTCTAATACCAATATCACTATCGGCACCTAAACGCTCCTTTATTTTTGCATTTTGGTCTGCGATTGGTTCGATACTTGGCGGAATATTTGCGTACTTCATAGGTATAAAATTGATGTCCACATTAGGACTGTCTATAGTATCTCTGTATGGTGCCGAGGATTCGTGGAATATGACCATTGAAACATTCAGAGGAGAATATGCGGTCTGGACTTTGATTGTGGCTGCTCTTACACCAATTCCATTTGCCTTGGCTACTATGGCAAGCGGAGTTGTTAAAATGGATTTTACTACATTTCTAATCATATCATCAGTCAGCAGAACAATTCGCTTCCTTGTACTTGCATTGTTAATATATTATTTTGGTGATGCCGTGCAAGTCTTTCTCGACAAATATTCAAGATTAATTGCGATAGCAGTTACCGGAATAACAGTATTTTTTACTTCATTTATATTATTTTTCAATTAAATTAATAATTACAACTTTTAAAAATATCGAGATAATTTAGAAATAAACTTTTTTAAATTTGTTTCGTTTATAACTGACGAGTTAAGTAATTGATAATCTTGAAAAATAATTGAATAAAAACTGATGTGAAAAAATGAAAAAAACAGCAAATAGTTAGATAGTTTGGCTTAAATTTTGTATTTTTACATTGCAGCATAAAGTATCACTTCAAATATCCTGCTTCGGGGTTGATGTATGATGATGCTTAATATACAATTTTTTTTCGATAAATACAGAATGTATATGAGAGAAGTCAGAGTCCGGATATTGTTGTTATTGATTTT
>JBAYPL010000087.1:0-10546 GCA_041677745.1 Kapaibacterium sp. (SeqCode) | reverse complement strand
TTTTTTTCTTTTTTTCGGAGACGTTTTTCAAGTTAATGTGTCTTTCTTAGTGAGAGTAAAAAATATGAAAACAAAATTGAAATATATTATTGAATATTTCAGGAACAGTTTAGACAGAGTAGTCGTCAGAACTGCGCCGGTGTTTTGTGTATTTTTGTTACTTATGCTGAATTCCTGTGATACGTGTACAGGAGTGAGCGGAACAGGTATAAATCCTGAAAATGAAGTATATTATACTGCATTTCCATTAAATGGAGTAGTACCAAATATTTATAGGACAGATTTTGAAGGCAGTATAATTCAAGACTTAGTACATGACGGTATTACATTTTCTTCTCCCTCACAGAGCGGAAGAATAGCTTATGTACGTAAGAATTCTACAAGTGGACGAAACGACCTATATACATCCTCGATAGATGGCAGCAAGGTTAAGCTGATAGGCTCCGAGAACGACATATTCAGTATATCGGTACCAATACTCTCACCAAACGGAAAATACATTACTTTTTCGGCTGGAAATTCGAGATTGTTTTACTTTGACAACAATGCTTCATCATCCGTGTTTAATCAGATAACCGGAAGACTTGCATCAAGATGTCAACCTTCGTTTTCACCCGATTCACGTTATTTGGCATATTTTGAAGGAGACGGTCTTACACTGCCATATACTTTAAAAGTGATTGAAGCAGATTCACCGGATAATATTATTACTGTGTATTCCAAAGAGTTGTCAAATGCAATTTTCCCGCAAAGCTCGGAAATAGCTGTTACTTGGTCTTTTAACTCGGAATCAGTGCTATTTACTATACAGAATGGTGATAGTGACGACCTCCATGTGATTAATATTCTAACATCATCAGAACGGATATTATCAATACCGAACACAAAAATCGGTGCAAACCAAGCAGTGATGAATCCAACGGAAGATTTTGTTGCAGTCAGTGGCAGAGATGGAAATATTTGGCTTATTTTCATAGCAACTAATGATTTAAGATTTTCAAAGCTTACCGGGAGTTCGGATATTGAGACTTACAGAAATCCCAAATGGTCGCCTGATGGAACTAAGCTTCTTGTCAACTGCTTTTCGAGTTTTGACAGCGATAATTATTCTACCCTTATGTGTATGGGGTTAAAATTCGATGTTACATTGGCACATACCGACAAGATTTTTATTCTGAGCGCCAATGCTTATCAAGGATTTTGGAATTATACGGCAAAGGTTGAATAAATGAAGAAATTATCGGCATATAGCGACAAAGAACTGGTTGTCTTGATGTTAGACGGCAAGATGTCTAAAGACGCTGTGTTCTCTGAGCTGTATTCAAGGTATTCTCAGAAAATTTACGGATATTGTATCAAAGTATGTGACGATAATGATGAAGCAGATGATATTTTCCAAGAAACATTTGTAAGGTTTTTCGATGTATTCGAAAAAAAAGGAGATGAGATTTCAGCAAAAGGATTGTTGATTACCATAGCAAGAAACTTGTATCTGAATACAAAAAGAAGTAAGAAAAACTTTATAGAATTTGACGAATTTTCTCAGCCTGTTGATGATTATTCTTATGAAGATAACGAATTGATTGACATGATTGATAAAAAGTTACAACTTATTCCACCGGAATACCGTGAGACATTTGTACTTAGATATTATCAAAGTATGTCTTATAAGGAAATTGGAGAAATCTTAGGAATAACTGACAGTACAGCACGAAACAGAGTCTTGAGAGCAAAGACAAAATTACAAAGCCTTCTCCTGCCATTATTAGAGGAGAAATAAAAATGAAAAATATTATAAATTATAGATTAAGAGTTATAAAATGAGTTATGAAAGGCTGATACACGATTATCTCGACGGAGAACTCAACCAAACGGACGAAGCGGAATTATTTTCCGTGCTTTCTGTAAGTCCTGATTTGAGGTCTGAGTTTAACCGACAGGTCAAGCTGATTAGTCTGGTGGCTGCTGATGTGCAGAAGACAACCGTGCCTTCCGATTTGACAGGTGCTATATTTAATCGGCTTGGAATTGCTCCACCTATACCTTCGGCTATTGTACACAAGACGGATAAAGCCAACGGCAATTTCAAGTGGTTTGCTGGTATTCTTGTGCTATTACTTATATTTACTACTGGTACTTCCTTGTATTTTCTCAGTGAAAACTTTTCGTTGAAAAACAAAAACGATGGTAAAGCTTCTAATAATGTTGCCATTATTGAATCTTATTCGGATTATTCGGTTGAAAAATCATCTGAATCTAATCAAGGTCAGAATGACGAAATATCAGATTCAGAACAGTCATCTCACAGTTCGATTACCGGCAAAAATAAACATATTGACGATTATCGGATAAACGGCGGATACACTGCTAACAGAACATTTTCCGGCGAAAACTCGTTTGGTACTGATTCGCAATCCAAAGTCTCAGGTCATAGTGATTATATCAATGTATCTCAATCAATGATTCATAATGCTTCGAACAGCCTTGATGGCAGAAGCAACTCTATGAATGCAGTGAATCGCGATAAGGTCAAAATAGCAAGTTTTCAGGTTAACGGAGGGTTTATCTATAATGCCGGAGAAATTGCCGAGCTGAACAATAATAAGTTCAGCATCCAGCTTAGAAGAATGAGTTCTATCAGCAGCTACCCGCCGAATGTTATCAATAATGAAGATAATTTCTTGTCTGATAACACAATTGGTGCCATGTACAGAATAAACAACGATTTCTCTTTAGGTATTGAAGTTGGCAATGAAAGATATCCTCAGGAATTCAGCTATAATAACCTGAATTACACTCAAACACCGGAGATTTATTGGTACGGTGTAGCGCTGAGATGGCAACCTCAAGAATTTCTGATACCGTATAAATTGAATGTTTATGTAAATCTGACTACTGCATATTCATCAGTAGGAACAGTAATTAAGCCACATGTAGGCTTCATTTACAATATTACTTCACACGTAAGTATTTTTACAGGCTTAGAATCATCTAATCTTATTTATACAGTCGGTGGTGATATTTATAATTCAAGAAAACTCGGAATAACAGGCGGACTGAACATAAATATTAAATAATTACTCAATACTCATCATATAATCACTGCATCTTAAGTTGTAACAGGACATAAGATGCAGTTTTCATTTTGCTCGAATCATGCCCTACATGTTATATTTGTTAATACTTACTTTATTTGGTAACTTCAATACAAGATATTATCAATAGACTCGGAATTACAAATTCCAATTATATTTAAGCTAAGTTTATTTTAATGTTAATTACTCATAAAAAAATTTCAAAAATATTTATTTTATTAAAAAAATTTTCGTATATTACAATTGTATATTATGACAACGCATTAAGTGTTTTTTGTTCTTTCATAAGTAGTATGAAAATTAGCTTTATATATGCCAAAAATTAATTTTTTTAAAAATATTTTTTAGGAGTTTTTATGAATAAATTTCGATTTACTGATATTTTTCTGTCCTGCTTAATAGGGACGGTTTTCATAGCCGCATTTTTGCAGCCTCAAACAGCCTCTGCCCAATACTGTACTCCGTCTTACAGTAATTCGGGAATATACATGGGGATTGATTATGTCGAGATTGGTGACATGAGTAATTCTTCCGGATGGCCAAGTTCACCCGGATATACTTATTTCAACGACAAAGTAGTAACGATGAAACCATCTACAACAGTGGAATTTTTTGTGGAATTCGGTTACTCCTACGAGATGGAATTGGCAATTTACATAGACTGGAATCAAGACGGAAAATTTGATCCAAAATATGAATTAGCTTGGGGTTCAGAATACTTGGAGAGCTATGAAGGTTACTCCGGCAAATTCGATGTACCGGACAATGCAACCTTAGGTGAAACCAGAATGAGAGTCATGGTAGAGTATTCATATAGTTTAGGTTGGTACCCGGAAGACCCTTGCGGTAAATACACTTACGGCGAGGCTGAAGACTATGTAGTTAAAGTAATTCCTAACGCTCCTGACGCAACCATTACGGCATTGACGACACCTGCGAACCTCTTCCGTGTCGGAATGAACAACGTAAATGTTACTCTCAGAAACAACAGTTCAGCCGAAATGTTAACAGCTAACATTGATTGGTGGATAAATGGTGCTTTTCAAGGTACTTACTCATGGCAAGGCAGATTGAAACAAAACCAAACCCAAAACATCAACTTAGCTGTTGCAGACTTGGTATATCCCGCAAATGGTCCTTTTAACCCATTCAACTTCAGATTCCAAGTCAGGAACCCAAATGGTTTTGAGGAAGACAGTGACCCAAGTAACGATATTTATGTAACGAACAGAACTCCGATATTGAATGACGCCGGCGTAATAGGATTCTTTGGACCACCCGAAGGATTTGGTCCGGGCGTTACACCCGTCAGAGTTCGTGTCAGGAACTACGCTCCTAAACCACTTACCAGCGTAACAATCCAATGGAGTATTGACGGAGTTGAACAATCTCCGGTTAACCTTACGGGTCTAAATATTCCAAAAGATGAAACCCGTGACCTCGTGATAGGTACTTACAACTTTTACGCAAAAACTCCACTCGGTCCTTTTACTGTAGAATGTCGTACAGAAAATCCTAACGGTGTAAAGGATGAAGATCAGTCTAATGACGAATATACCGGCGGTATTGGTCCCTCTCTCGCAGCCGGTACTTATACAATCGGTACAACAAATTCACACTTCTCTTCACCAGCAGAAGCTGCTTCTTATATTAATTCAAGCGGAATCTTCGGTCCCGGTAAAGTAACTTTTAACATAAAGCCGGGTACCTACAATGGACAAGTTATATTGAACAGTCCACTTCCTAATGATAATCCGATTGAGTTCATAGGTCAATCACAATATCCGAGTGATATTGTTCTATCATACGCTCCGACTGCACAAAACAATTTCATAGTTCTTCTCGAAGGAATGTCAAATATTTCCTTCGGAAACTTGACTTTCAATAATACAGGAAGCAACTCCGGGAATGGTGGCAGAATCATCGAGGCAAGAGATGTCAACGGATTGAACCTAACAAAAATCAATTTCAACGGTATTGCTAATTCACCAAGAAATAATCAAAATTATGCAATAATCAATATGTTGAACTGTACAAATGTTATGCTTAGTGACAACAACTTAAACAACGGTTCGGCATCTGTTTATAATATTGTCAACAAAGCAATTTCTGCGAATATCAATATTTTCGGTAATGACTTCTCTAACTTTTCATGGATTGGTATTCTTAACGAAGCAGATAATCCGATGTATGTAGGCAAAGCCGAATTCGTAAACAATAAGTTTGAAAGTAATTCAGGTAATGCTCCTACAGGTGGTATCAGGTCAATCAATGCAACTACTATCAGAGGAAACCAATTTACAGGCATAATGGGTACCGGTTCGGCAAATGAATCAATCATATATGTTGGTCACACCTCACCAAGTCCTTTATATGTCGCTGAAATCACAGAGAATAAATTGTCCGGTACAAATGTCAATGGTATCTACATTAACAGTGCCAATGTAATGTTAGATAGAAATTATGTGAACGTAACCCAAACAGCTAACTATGGTTTATCAACCATTAAAGCAGTAAATGCTATGGGTGTTGCAGCAAATAATCAGCTCATCGGCAACAATATGACTGCTGTTGATATCAATAATGCCACAGCGTTTGATTTTATCTACAATTCTGTTATCAACGAATCAAATACATTAGCTACTGCAAAATTTTATAATGCAGGCAGAGTTTTGAGAAATCTTATAGTCAATAATGGTAACGCTCCATTTTATCAAGTTGGCAGCATAGCAAATTCCGACCAAAATGTATTCTATACAAACGGTAATATTCTGATAAATGATAACGGAGCAAATATAAGTGACTTAGAGAATTGGCAGTCAAAAGGTAATGACAAAGGTTCATCATTTAATCTGGTTGAATTTGAATCATTCAATGATTTGCATATCAAATACTATGCAACTCCATTACTGCTCGGCTCTCCTTTATTTGCTGACGAAAATTCACTTGCATCGCTTCTTGAGCATCACGATTTCGACGGTAGCCCAAGAATTTCATATTTTGTTGGTTCACATGAACTTATGCTTAGTATCAGAATTGAGCGTCAAACAGAGGGATTTGTTGATTGTGTAGGAGCTACAGAGAACTTCCTCACTGTATCAGCTGCAATTGATTACAATGCTCCGATGACTTATCAATGGGAGTTCGATGGAAGACCTATTGCCGGCCAAACAGAACCTATGCTCTACTTCAAAGACCTTCGCCATACTCAAGCCGGAATTTACAAATGTCTTGTAGGAGGTCCGGGAGCTACTGCATCGGTATATTCACGTGAAGTTGCGGTTTATGTTACAAGACCTACAGAAGTTACAGTTCAACCGAATGATGCAGATGTAGTATTAGGCGGTCATGCCGTACTCAATTTCGAGGCTCATGTTAACGGTAAGCCAATTGAAAATGCTTTAGCAAATGATGAAGTTAAAGTCCGTTGGTACAAATATGTTGACGAAGCTAATGACATACCTTTAACCGATAATGCACGATTCTTCGGTACTAAATCAAATTACTTGACAATCAGAAACTTCTTTACAGCAGACCAAGGTGAATACTATGCGGTGATTGAAGGTCTTTGCGGAACAATTCAGACTGAAAAAGCAAGATTGTCAGAAATTATAATTGACCTTGTCATCAATGAAGCTCCGACAGACCTTGCCTCTTGCGAAGGTCAATCTGTAGAATTCAATGTTGTTGCTTCAACTTCTTCACCAAATACTATTGAATATGTATGGTCAAAGAGTGGTGTTGAGCTTAATGATGACGGTAGAATCAGCGGTTCAAGAACAGCAAATCTCGTGATTTCAGATGTTAATCCTTCTGACGCCGGATTATACACAGTGAAAGTAACACTTAGTGGTACACAGCTTACAGAACAAAGAACTGCAGAAATGAGTGTTTTAAAGGCGCCAACAATATTATTACAGCCACAAAATGCCGAAATTGAAGCAGGAAGACAACTTCTACTTGATGTAATAGCTGAAGGTTCATCAGATGAAGAAGTATTACTTTACGAATGGTACAAGGACGGACTACTCGTTCAATCAAGTGATGACCTGTATTACATTGTTGACGTTACTACTCCGGATGATGGTGGAGATTACTACGTGGTAGTAAAGAATAATTGTGGAGAAGTTCAGTCAGAAACTGTTACTGTTACAATTACAACCGGTACTACAAGCGTGTTTGAAGTTATGTCAAATGGATACTCATTGACTACTGCTACACCAAATCCGGCATCAGTAAACAGTGAAATACGCTTCACCGTTCCAACTGAATCTTATGTTAAAATTACACTTAGCGATGTTAGCGGATCAGGTAAACAAATTCTTGCTGAAGGTACTTTCAGCAGCGGCTCACATCATATAAATGTCAGCCCTGTCGCTTTGAATTTGTCAAGTGGAACATATTTCTACTATCTCGAATCAAACGGTGTAACTCTCATCCAAAAATTAATCGTAGTTAAATAATATTAACTGCATTTAATTTAAATAGCGGCTTATCTGTGAAAATAGATAAGCCGTTTGTTATTTCAATATTAAACAATAAAACTTATCAAATATACTAATCCCAATTTCATCGTTTTATTGAGATAATTATAACATAATCAATGATTTAAAGTTAATTATCACCCAATAAAACAAAATTAATTAAATATATAGATAAATCAATATTATTAAGCATTAAGATAAAACATTATCATATAATTTACGTTAAAAATGTAACATTCTTTGGATAAATTTAAAAAATGACTAAGTATAATTTTTTTTCTGTTATAAAAACTGAGGTTGCTTAAATGTCAAAACTACACGAAAAATTGGCTGAAACACTGCCGTCTCAAATTGAATCAATAAAGAATATGTTGCAAGAACACGGGGACAAGGTTGTATCTGAAGTTACTTTGAAACAAGTATATGGTGGTTTGAGAGGAGTGAAAGGGCTTGTCTGCGATACTTCTGAAGTTCCACCGGACAAGGGACTGATTATCAGAGGTATTGAGCTTAAAAATTTATGGGAAAAGCTGCCTGAAGAAATTTTATGGCTTTTACTTGTGGGCGAGTTACCAAATCGAGAAGAAATAAAAGATTTACAGAGCGACTTGGCTTCAAGAGGGAATGTACCTCAGTATGTATGGGACGTGATAGACAATATGCCGGCTGACAGTCACCCGATGACTATGCTGAATACTGCAATTTTAGTTTTGCAAAATGAGTCTGTCTTTGTTAAAAAATATGATGCCGGTATGGCAAAGCCGGAGTTTTGGCATGCTACTCTTGAAGATTTTCTGAATCTTACTGCTAAATTGCCTTCTATTGCTGCATATATTTACAGGAAGCGTTTTAATAAAGGCTCACGTATCGAACCCGATAATAGCAAAGATTGGTCTGCCAACTATGTTCATATGCTTGGTCTCCCCGACCCCAACGAAGATTTCTCGAAACTTATGAGATTATATCTGACATTACATAGTGATCATGAAGGCGGTAATGCAAGTGCATATACATCAGCTGTGGTAAATTCAACTCTTGCCGATTTCTATTATTCTTTGTCTGCCGGATTGAATGCCTTAGCAGGTCCCCTGCATGGATTGGCTAATCAGGAATGTCTGAAATGGATTCTTGAAACGATGGAAAAATTCGGCGGTACTCCCGATGAACAACAGCTTGAAAAATATGCTTGGGAAACTCTCAATTCCGGTAGAGTAATTCCGGGATATGGACATGCTGTATTGAGAATTACCGACCCGAGATTCGATGCTTTCTTAGCCTTCGGTAAAAAATATACACCTGATGACCCTGTATTTCAAACAGTTTCAAGAGTGTTTGATGTTGTTCCGAATGTTTTGAAACAGGTAAAGAAAATTAATGACCCATGGCCTAATGTAGATGCCGGTTCCGGTGCTTTATTATATCATTTCGGACTCAAGGAATTCAGCTATTATACAGTAATATTCTCTGTTTCAAGAGCTCTGGGCATCGGTGCTCAAGCTGTATTAGCAAGAGCTTACGGTCTCCCTATTACAAGACCTAAATCAATGCCTACCGGTAAATACGCCAAGATGATTAACGGATAATTATACAATTATTTATTTAACTACAATCAGCAAAGAGGCTGTCTATGAGGCAGCCTCTTTTATTAGTCTGCCATCTCGGTTATCCGGCGAATTTTCCAAACATATTCTAAAGTTTCATTTCTGTTCTTCAATGGAATAGTCAAGAATGCCTTATCTTTCTCCTGTCTCAGACTTACTTCGTCAATTTGATTAAGGTAATCAATGAGTTCGGGAAATACTTTCTCGTAATAATCCTTGAAATCAGCAGGAGGGAATTCACATATTAACTTATCATGTTTAATAATAATCCTTGAAAATCCGGTTGTCAATGAAGCAATACGAAGCTTCACAACAAAAATAAGATTTCTTGCCTGAGGAGGCAATTTCCCGAATTTATCCTTAATTTCCCCGACCAATTCTTCTAATTCAGGTAAACTCTTGATAGTGTATAATTTCTTATAATACATAAATCTGTCGGTGTCATTCTTGATATAATCAGGTGGAAACAATGCGTCCTCGTCGTACTCAATGGCAATTTCTTCATTAAGATACTTTGGAGTATCATCTTCAGCTTCACTGAAAATATCGGCAAATTCACCTTGTTTCAATTCTTGTACAGCTTCATTTAATACTTTTTGATATAACTCAAAACCTATGTCAATAATGAAACCGCTCTGCTCGGCTCCCAGCAAGTTCCCGGCTCCTCTGATTTCCAAATCTCGCATGGAAAGTTTAAAACCACTGCCAAGCTCAGTAAATTCTTCGATAGCCTGTAATCTCCTAATGGATTTCTGTTGAAGTTTATGAGCAGGTGGAGTTATCAGGTAACAATAAGCTTGAACATTAGACCTCCCGACTCTGCCTCTAAGCTGATATAACTCAGCGAGACCAAAATTATGTGCCCTATTAATTATCATAGTATTTGCATTGGGTATGTCAATACCGGATTCGATTATTTTGGTAGCAACAAGAACATCATATTTTCCTTCAATGAATTTTTCCATGATTTCTTCAAGTTCACTCGGTTTCATTTGACCGTGCCCCACTGCAATATTCAAATGCGGCATATATGATTTTATCTCATTAGCGATTTTCTGAATATCATCAATCTTATCACTAACGAAAAACACCTGCCCACCTCTTTCAATTTCATTATTTACAGCATCAATTATTGCCTCTTTATCCCACTCGAGTATCTCTGTAATAACAGGTATCCTGTTTCGTGGTGCAGTCTCAATCAAGCTTAAATCTCTTGCACCCATTAGCGAGAAATTTAAGGTTCTTGGTATCGGTGTAGCAGTGAGTGTCAGAGTATCAATATTTGCTTTTAGTTGTCTTAATCTTTCCTTATGACTGACTCCGAAACGATGCTCCTCATCAATAACCAGCAAGCCTAAGTTTTTAA
>JBAYPL010000086.1:0-10575 GCA_041677745.1 Kapaibacterium sp. (SeqCode) | reverse complement strand
CTTCAAATTTTTCAATTGGGAAAATGCTTGCAAATCGTATCATCAATCAATTGGATACCGTAAATTGCGAATTATCTTTGACATCTTTTGATTTCAGAAATTTCCTCAACAGGGAATTTACTAATTCAAAATTAGAACTTGTAAATGAGATAAATAAGTTAAAACCGGCTGCCGGCTCTTTGTTAACCGCTGCTTTCTTGGATGAACCTGCAGGTGCCTTTAAGATTAATCAGAGAGGAAGTCACGATAAAGTGATTATTCTGCTTACTGACTGTGCTGGAAAGTACGACACCGATGCTGTTAGAAATGCACTAATCGAATCAGGAGCAAAGCTGTTTGTAATATCGTTGAGACAGGAGCCTTTGCAATCATTGAAGGATTTAGCAATTGGATCAGGCGGATGGTGGTTTGAATTGACAGAGCAAAGCAAGTTGAATTCAGTTGTATATTCAGTTGTGGCAATGAGTAAAGACTATAAACCTTGTACACTGAATTGGAGTATGGATTATAGTTGTAGCGAAGAACATTTTACAGAATTATTAATACCTTCGAAAAGCATTAAGGATGAATTTGAATTTACTTTTAGAAACAACGAAAAATCCAGAGTAATCAGTGAACCTCAATTTCTCGGATTCAAGTCGGTTGATGTTGGCTCAAAAAAACAATTGAGTCTTACTATTACTGCAAAAAATGAAGATATATTTATTACGGAATTAAAAATTGACCCTCCCTTTTCAATAATATCCGGCAATGTCAGCAACCATTTATTACAAAAGGACGAATTCATAAATATTACCGTAGAGTATGAGCCCGTTCAGGAAGCAATAGTATTTTCGCGTTTGGAAATAATCTCCGATGCTTGTGAAGTAGTACCGATATACATAACCGGTGGATTTCCAAACACAAAACCAACTGAAAAAACCGTTAAAATATTATTCCCGAATGGAGGAGATTATCTGATTATCGGAGATACTGCTTTTGTTCAGTGGCTTGGTTTACTACCCGAAGACGTCATACAATTGGAATATTCAATTGACAATGGATTAACTTGGTTACCATTAGCTACAAATGTAACAGGATTAACAAAGGAATGGGTGGTACCCGATACTCCGAGCGATTCGTGTTTAGTTAAAATTATTCAGCTTTGGCCCAACAATGTAGGTTTCACTTTGGATTTGAAGCATAAAGGTGCTGTCAACTCTGCATTTTTTAATAAAGCAGGAGATTTAGTGTTGACAGCAAGTAGCGATACGAGTGCTGTGGTTTGGGTTGCAAATACCGGTGAAAAGAAGTTTACTCTTAACGGGCATACAAAACCAATACTTTGGGCTGCTTTTGACCCAAAGGATGAGTTCATGGCTACCACCGGCAATGACTCGTCGGTAATAATTTGGAATATGGTTGACGGTTCGATAAATACTATACTTGAAGAACATACCACTAAGGTAGAATGTGTAAACTTCAGCGTATCAGGTGACTATTTGGTATCTTCTGATTTTCACGGGTATTCGATTATTTGGGACAGGAACTGGAATATTCTGAAACGAGTGAAATCTAACGATGTTGGTCCGACTCGATACTCTGAATTTAATCCGGTAGATGAGGATTTAATTATCTGTGCTAACGGTGATGGTAAAGCAAAAGTATGGAATTGGCGAGACTATTCAGCCGGGGCAGAACCGGAAGTTGTTTACGCCACTAACAGTAATTTGTGTTCACATGCTACATATAATGAGGATGCCACTAAAGTAGCCGTTACAACAAGTTCGGGAGAACCAAAGAAATTATTTGTCTGGGATGTTGCGTTTCCCGATAATCCGATTTATGAAATCAGTCATAATTCCGATACGAGTGATAATAACTCAATTAATACATCATCCTTCTTTTATCATCCGGATTTAGGAAAGGAAGTATTATTGACGACAAGTACTGACGAAACTGCCAGACTATGGGATGC
The DNA here is from genome assembly GCA_041677745.1 of Kapaibacterium sp. (SeqCode). Classification (GTDB taxonomy): domain Bacteria; phylum Bacteroidota; class Ignavibacteria; order Kapaibacteriales; family UBA2268; genus JANJTB01. The sequence goes on along the minus strand of JBAYPL010000086.1, from coordinate 8,618 downwards.
AAGTGACGGCTCTCCAACTCGTATCAATGATTTTATCACGGATAATATTTTCAGAGAACACAGCAATTCGGTAACAACCGCTGTTTTTGACAGGTTCGGTACCAGACTGCTGACAGCAAGCTGGGATTCAACAGCAAAAATTTGGAACTTGAATCAGAAAGAATTACAACAAGATATTTCAGACTCCGTGTTTACTATAGCCTATGCTCGCGGCAAAGGTATGGAAATTGATATGGGTACTGTTTATCTCGGAGAATTGAAAGACTCGATTATCAGAGCAGTATTTGTGAATGAATCCGAATTTGAATATTCTGTAAACTCTTATAGTTTTTCGGGACCCGGTGCGGGAGATTTTGAAATTTTAACCGATTTGAATTTCCCCCTGAAAGTTAAATCATCAGACAGTATTCCGCTCGAAATCCGTTTTTACCCGAAAGAGACGGGTCTGCGTGTGGCAGAACTTGAGTTTGAGCTCCCTGCAGGAGTACTTATAAAATCTGAAATAAAAGGATTCTGTGATTTAGCAGACTTGAAAATCAATTATCCTGTAATAGATATGGGTATTGTTGAGGTAGGTAGTTTTAAAGACAGTACTTTTACAATAATTATGACAAATGAGTCCGGAGCGGCAGTAGAAATTGACAGCATATCCATAGTTGGCTCATACAGCAGTAATTTTTCAGCTTTAAATAATAATTCAAAAATTCTTCAGAATGGTGAGTCAATACCGGTAACATTGAGATTTTCACCTGATATTATCGGTAGGAAGAATGCACAATATAAGGTTAACTATAAAGGTAAAGGTTCTCCAAGATTGTCTAATCTTTTTGGTGAAGGCAGAGATTTTAGAAATGATTCAATAAGTCTGTACATCAAGGATGTCGCAGCTTTCCCGGGTGATGTATTTAAACTTCCGATTTATGTCGGTAAGGTAGGTAATTCAGGTATTTCTGACAATATAAGCGGATTTTCGGCAAATCTTCGATTTAATACTACTTTGTTAGAGCCTCTGAGCGGATTTAAGAAAAGTACGATTTCCGGGTATGACAGAATTATTGAATTAGAATTACCTAAGACCTTTGGACCGGATTCCATATTGCATGAAATTGAGTTCAGAGCATTATGGGGGAATGATACTATCAGTAATTTAAATCTCGAATATACCGTTCCGACTGGAACCGGAAGAATTGCCGTAGAGGAAAGTTCAGGAATCTTCAAGTTAGAAGGTGTTTGTCTGACTGATGGAGTTCTCAGACTTTTTATTCCAAATGGTGACTTGATGCTCGGTCAAACCTCTCCTAATCCGGCACAAAGCAGGGCAAGCCTGACATTCAGTGTTTTCGAGAAAGGAAATACTAAAATTGTACTATTTGATATTATGGGTAATGAGCTTCTTACGATTGCAGAAGACACATATAGCCCGGGAAGTCATTCCATTTCTTTTGATATAAGTGATTTACCACAAGGATTATATTATTATACAATGTTTACACCTTCTAACGTTATTAGAAAATCAATGTTGATAACAAGATAAAAAAGGATAAAATTTTCTTATGATTCAATCAATACGCGGAACAAAAGATTTACTGCCCGGAGAAATAGAAAAATGGCATTTTCTTGAAGAAGCTGTACGAACAGTAACTCAAAGGTACGGATATAAAGAAATCAGGACACCCATACTTGAAAGAACTGAGGTTTTTTCACGTAGCATTGGAGAAAATACAGATATTGTCAACAAAGAAATGTACACTTTCCTTGACAAGGGTGGAGAATCAGTAACAATGAGACCGGAGAAAACAGCTGCTCTTGTTCGCAGTGTCATTCAGAATAATTTGACACATGATGTTGCGTCTCTTCGATTGTGGTATTTTGGTCCGTTTTTCAGATATGAACGTCCGCAAAAGGGGAGACTCAGGCAATTTCACCAATTTGGAGCAGAATGTATTTCTTCTGCAAATGCCGAATCCGATGCTGAAATTATATTGCTCGCTAATCACTTAATTAAGTTCCTCGGTATTGATGATTATGAATTGCAGTTAAATTCACTCGGAAACGAAAACTCAAGAGCGAATTATAGAGTGGAATTGATAAACTATTTAAATAATCATAAGGATGAATTATCCGAAGAAAGCAGAAAACGATTAGCACTTAATCCGCTTAGGATATTAGACTCAAAAGATGCAAATGACAGGCTGATAATTGAGAAAGCACCTGCTATAATTGATTTTCTCGACGAAGAAAGTACAACGCATTTCGGCACAGTTAAGGAACTTTTAGACAGTGCAGAAGTAACTTATAAAATAGAACCCCGACTTGTGAGAGGTCTGGATTACTACAGTCATACAGTATTTGAATTTCGTTCTTCGGCACTAGGAGCCCAAGATGCATTCGGCGGCGGAGGCAGATATGATGGCTTATTCAAACAATTAGGCGGCAAACCGACACCGGCAGTAGGATTTGCTATGGGAGTTGAGAGGCTGATTTTAATTCTGGAAGCAATTAACGCAGTCAAAGATATTCATCATGAATGTGATGTCTATGTTATCTGCACTAATGATAAATTGTACAAGCATATTCTGACAATTGCCGAAGAACTAAGGAGTAAATCTTACAGAGTAGCTACTGATTTGCAAAGACGTTCTTTCAAGGCACAAATGCGTGAAGCCGGCAAATTATCTGCAAAGTATTGCTTGATACTAGGTGACGACGAGATTGAAAAGAACACTGTTACCGTGAAAAACATGAGTACAGGAGAGCAAGCTGAAATCAAAAGAGAGCTGTTGCATACTATAAGATTCAGGTAATAAATGAGGCTTCTTCCTGCAAAAAGGAGCTTAAATCCAATTGTCAATTCTTTATCGAAATGGCAAGTAAAGTTATTGTTTGCCATACTTGCTCTTTCAATTGTTGTAACAGTAATACTATTTACACAGAATCTTGTAGAACAATTAATTCAACGAGAACAGAAAACAGTTGAGTTGTATGCCAAGATAACTGAAAATTTCCTTGATATGGTTGATACACCTACAAGCTCTACCGATACGGACATATACCTGTTTTTCATTGATGAAATTCAGAATATGATGATAAATTTCCCTATTATTGTTGCCTATGAAGACGGTAAGCCTTATGAACCATTCGAAGATTGGACTTTGAATATCGAGTTTGACGAGGATATGAAAATCGAACAAAAACGTGAGAAAGTCCTGAGTTTGCTTGAGTCTATGGAAGCAACATATCTTCCGATATTGGTTAAGGATAAGGAAGGTAAAGTCATTAGTAAGGTATATTACAATCATTCGAGTTTAGTTGACCAGCTCAGATTTTTTCCTGTAGTAGCTATTATTGTTGTAGCTGTATTCATAATAATCGGTTATATCTCTTTCAGTTCTTCGCGTGACAATGAGCAATCCAAAGTATGGGTAGGTATGTCCAAAGAAGCTGCACACCAACTCGGAACACCCTTGTCCAGTCTGTTGGCTTGGATGGAAATAATAAAATTCAGTGCTGATGACCCTGCTTCAGTTAAAGAAACCGTCTCCGAAATGGAGAAAGATATACAAAGGTTGAACACGATAGCTACAAGATTTTCAAAAATCGGCTCTACACCGGAAAAAGAAAATATCAATATATCAAAAATGATTGATAGTGTTTGTAATTACTATGACAAAAGATTACCTCATCTCGGTAAAAAAATTGAAATTATTAGATCACTCGACGATAATATGTTTGTTGATGTTAATGTTGACTTATTCGCATGGGTGATTGAAAATCTGCTCAAAAACGGTGCAGAGTCTATTGAGGAGAAGCAAGGACAGATATATATATTTATGAGAGTACAATCAAAGAAAAAAGTTTTTATCTTCGTTAAAGATACAGGAAAAGGTATGTCTCCAAAGCTCAAACGGCAAATTTTCAATCCGGGTTTTACTACAAAGAAACGCGGTTGGGGGTTAGGATTGAGCTTATGTAAGAGAATTATTGAGGAGTATCACGACGGTAAAATCTATGTGAAAGAAAGTGTACCGGGCAAAGGCACTACATTCGCAATTGAATTACCCCTCAAAGAATCAGTTTGAAGCCTGCAATGAAATTTATTCCGGGCATCGGATAGCCTTTGATAAATTCATAATTAACATCACCAAGATTGTTTATACTGACAAATAGTTCGTTTTGTTTATAAACTTTATAACACAGATGCAAATTTATTAAGCTGAAATCTTCAATAACAGCTTCGCCTAAAACTGATTTCCTGTCCCCTGCATGAGAATATTCCATCAGCCATTTGAGTCCGAAATTATATTCATCAAATACTCTAAAATGAACCTGAAGGCTTGGAATAGCTATCTCTCTGCCATAACTGTCAAAAATTTGTACATTCTCTGTATAATAATCTAAGTTTGAATGTAGTTTGAAAATGTATAAATCTGATTTTAAACAAAATCTCATGCCGTTAGAATTAATTCCGTCAGGTATCATTTCGTGATTATAATTCAGCAGGGAATAGGGCAGATGCTGATTGCTCGATTGTTCATGAAAAAAGTGCAGCTCAAGACTCGATAATTCTTGCATCTTCAAATTTACTCCAAGGCTGTATGAGTACTTTGTTCCGAAAGATTTATCGTTTATGGGTATGAGACCATGATTCAGCGACGGGTATGTATAATACAGAGGCGGTAATACAGAAATTCTGCTGTGATTTAACAGTAATGAAACTTGTTTGAAAACAGAAATATCAAAATCCGAATAATATTCAATATTTGAGTTAGATTGAGCAAGATTGTTGTGTAGTATTGTAAGTGGGTTGTGAAGCATATACTTAATTGCTATATCATAACTCCAATATTCAAATTTATCGTACATCTTGATGCCGGTAACTAACTTCTCAATTTCATATTGTTCAACTGATAAACCCTGATTAGCTTGATATTTTAGAGCTTCACGACTGTAATTGAAACTTATTTCAGTTGGTGGCAATAAGCTGTTTTTTATTATCAATCGCGAATTCCAACCAAATTTGTTCTCTTCAAAACTTTTTTTGTATGTAGAATCTGAATCAACTATACTTTTTAGAGAACTTTCTATAATTGTTTTATTACGAATATAAAATAAATTCCCTTCAATTTTGAAATTGGAGTTTAGTGAGCTGGCAAATTGAATATTCAACAGGTTAAATTTATAATCCGGTTCCCTGATTAACACGGCATTTTGCTTGTTCAGCTCAAAGGGTATTCCGGTTACAGAGCTTGTATAGATAAACTCAGCATCGAGCATACTGTTATTATCATAAACTCCAACTCTCAAATTTCCGGAGAAACTCCTGAAATCAGAATTAATTCTTGTCAATCCGGTAGAATAGTCATGGCTCGACGATTTGTCAAAATTTTCTGAAGTAATGTAATTTATAGATGAATTCCATCGCCAATTTTTCTTTTTGCCATAATAATCAACCATGGTTGAACCGAATATGTTTCCCCCTTGTATAACGGCTTTGAACAAATTAGTGTCGTATGAGGGCTTATTTATGTCAATATATGCTCCGAGTGAGTTCGATGTACTATACAAATCGGGTTTACTTCTATTGGCAATGAAACTTGAATTATGTGGAATAAGATAATCAGGTCGCATTGAACCGTCAACCATACTGTTTAAATAAACATTGTTGTACTTCAAGGCTGTAGAATTATATGGCGATTGTCCGAATAAAAGGTTTTTTGAAAACCATGAATCTGAGAAAGCAAAGGTATTTTCGATGTCATTCAAAAAATTTCCTAATAATATTTGATTTTCAACAGAACTATTCTGTGCTTTTGCAGATACTATGAGGAATAAGAATATGGTTAACGTTAGACATTTTTTCATGCTTTCATTCCAATGAAAGCAGACATTCTTCCTGATTTTTCAGCATCACGCCTAAATGAGTGAAAATCATGATTTGTAATCGTACAAATGTCTGATAATTCAATGTTATTAGGGCTGATGCCTGATTCAATCAGCTGATGATAAATTTCCGTCCTATTGTCAAATAAGAATTTCCCATCAGTTGTTTTTTTTATACTTCTGTTATTGAAAATATCTGTGAATTCCGGACCTACTTCATACACATCTCCACCGGCACAGGGTGAAACATAAGCCAGAATATACTCTGAATTACAGGAAAATTCGTTTATCATCTTTTCAATACACTTTCGTGTTATATTCAGACTAGTTCCTCTCCAACCTGAATGGACTCCGCAAATAATCCTTTGGTGATAATCGTATAATAACACAGCTGCACAATCAGCTATGGAAATATTCAATACTATTCCTATCTTATCACTTATCATTCCGTCACTTTCAACGAAATTTTCGGATGCTTCATCAACATAGCTAATCACATCAGAATGAATTTGTTTCTGATATTTCATAAGATTTGTCATAATACCTAACTGATTAGCCAATTCATTTCTGTATTTAATCACTTGTGAGTCATCTGCAATTTTTGACTTGGAAATTGTAAATCCGTGAATCGGATAATTTTCTAAGTTTCTTTTGGTCACTCCCGAAATTATATGATTTCCCGCGAATATCCGATTTTTTAGAATGTCAATTTTCATCATAATTCTATATGTTTAATTGGATTAATGTTAAAATTCAACAAAGGAATGATTTTTCCTTGAATTGCATTATCAATTTCATAATTCTGAATATCTTTTTCTTTTCTTACTTTCTCAATTACAGCAAGCCCTGAATTTCCTGTATAATATGCACTGACATTGCTGTTATCAAGTAAATAACGATATAATGGGAAACTAATCGAATAATTGTTTGCAGGCTTCCTATCGAGAATAAGTACATATTTCTTATTTTGCTTCGATAAGATGACTACAGAGTTGTCGCGACCAGGTACAATTTGTGGCATATTGCCAGAATTATTGTCTTTTATCAACAAGAAAGCAATCATAATAAATGCCATGGAAACAGTGATTCTGAAATATGGTTGTCGTTTTTTTGTGCTTAATAAGACATATACCACTCCTAACGAAAACAGTACTGATATAATCAAACTTTCAAAACCTTCGATATAAGCTGATGGCAAATTCGAAGCAAATGTAATAACTCTGCCGGTAATATCTGTGAAAAACCCACTCGCGGTGGCAAAAATAAATGATAGTTCTAAAGAGATAACAGAAATAATTAAAGCTGCAATACCTAAACACATAGCAAGTAACATTACAGGAATTACTAAAAAATTAGCTAAAGGAGCGATGATTGAGAAGTTGCCGAAATAATATGCTATCATTGGGGATATTAATACCGTAGCCGATAAAGTTAATCCAATTGATGTAAGAACAGCCTTCATATATGTTTTAGTATGCTTATTAATAAATAATAGCGTGAATCTGTGATGAAAGATTATTATACCTGCTACCGACAGCACAGACATTTTGTAAGATAAGGAAAATATAATATCCGGATTGATGAGAAACATAATAAGTGCTGCCAAGGATAATGAATTCAGCGGATGAACTTTTTGTTGAATATTGATTGACAATAGATAAACGCTTATCATAAAAGCTGCTCTTACAGCTGAATCGAGCCATCCGGTCATGTAAACAAATATCCATAACACAGTAAGTGAGCAGATTGATTTTAATAAACGGCTCGATACAAATGAGAATAATGTAAATATGACAGCAGAAATTATTCCTACATGCAGACCGCTTACTGCGAGTAGATGAGCAGTACCTGTAATAGAAAATTCCTTTTTTGTTTCACTGTCAATGAAGGATTTATCTCCGGTGATGAGGGCAGACATAATTGGGGCAGTATCAGAATCAAATACGAGAAATATTTGTCTTTTAATATATGTCCTCATTTTATAAGATAAATTTATGAAATAATCAATATCTCCGGATTTAACTGCATCGTCACCAGAAGCAATAGCGTCAAACACAACTTCGTTTGACAAATGATAAGCAGAAATATTAAAATTATCACCCGGGAACTTACCTTCAACAAAATTTATCTTGATATCTGCAAGCAAATTCTGACCGGGTTCTAATATAAATTTCGGTTTAAAAATGGTAAGCAGATAATTGATATCCTTAATTTCGGGGAGGCTCTGCATATCAATGCTGCCGTAAACCAGATAACGGACGTAGCCTGAATCAATCTTCGTTATGTTTAATACTTTACCCTTACAGACTGCCTGCTGTTGAGGTATAATTTTATCGGGAATATTAATTTTCATAGTATCGAAGCGACTGGAAATCAGTAATCCGACTGCTAAAACCATCAAGAAATAAGAATAATTAATCTGTTTGAAATATATAAATGAAATACCAATAATCAGCAGAATCACTGACAGAATTATTACCGTAAACGACTTCATTCCCAACAATGAAAATGAGAAAGATGATGTAATGAGTAATAACAATATTTTTAAAGCCGGTATTTCAGAACTTTTCATAAATCTCAGTTATTCTAAAAAATAAAAATACCGACAATTTTGTTAAAAAACAATAAAATTTTACAAAAGTCTGCATGAATCAATGATAAAAACAAAAAAACCTGTACGATTTTCATCGTACAGGCAAAATATAATTATTAACAAGCTAAATATTAGAGCTTTTGTT
>JBAYPL010000085.1:0-10642 GCA_041677745.1 Kapaibacterium sp. (SeqCode) | reverse complement strand
ATTTCATGAATTTTTATTACCGAAAGATAAGAATTCATGTAGTTAGTTTATGTTTCATAAGCAGAAATAATCCTTTTCCTTTTTCGTTTTTATACCTTAACAAACTTTTATCATTGATGTATCATTATGGCAATAAATCATTTAGTAATCGCATATTTCAAACCTTGGACTGCCGCCTGAGCGATATGTGTATGTTTTACAATTCATAAGATTTTAATAATGAAGAATAAACTTCCGGTTAGATTTACCGGTCAGCATTTTACTATCAATCACAAATTAATTGCCGAAGCAATAAATTTAGCAAATATTGGTAAGTTAGATACGGTTCTTGATATTGGAGCCGGAAAAGGGTATATCGCTTCTAAATTAGTAAATCTGTGTAAATTAGTTCTCGCTATAGAGAATGACATAAGACTCATTCATATTCTTAATAAATCACTTTCTTCTTTTACATCAGTAAAAATCGTTCATTCTGACTTCATGAAATACAGAATTCCTCGAAAACCATTTAAAGTTGTATCGAATATTCCGTTCAACATAAGCTCGATGACTCTGAAAAAGCTTATGTATCAAAACCTCGACAATTTCTATGGCGGTACTTTGATAATTCCTTCGACATGTGCGAATAAACTGTTTCGCAGCAGGATTAGTAATCCGGACATCATATTTTATCATACTTTTTACGACATTGAATTAATACAAGATATACATCCTTCCTCCTTCTTCCCGCCTCCTACAATCACTTCCTCTCTAATTAAAATCGAAAAAAAGCCAAAAAGTACTATACATCATCAAAAATATTTATCCTTTTTGAGATTTATGTTGAAATATCCGGATAAAAATACACGCACAGTACTTAAAAAGATATTCAGGAAAAATCAAGCAGGCTCATTTACAATGAAGTATGACATTAGTTTAGATATTCCTATTTCGTTTCTACATATATCACAATGGGATATAATATTTAATGAGATGCTTAATTTGGTTCCTGAACGATTTCATCCAACTTAATACATTATTTGATAGAATTATTCAACATCGTAAGATTAAAATAGCAGGAGGTTTATTGCAAAAAACCTCCTTAATTTATTAGTTTCATAACAATACAAAAATTAAGCGGACAGTAAGAATGGTAAATAAATACTTCTGGGTATTCAATGAAAATTACAATGTTTCATCATTTGATTCCTTTTTACTATTTTTGTATATCTTGCTGTAAGCAATAATTTAAGCAAGAAAAAATTAGTAATTTCAATACGGAAGAAAGGATGTCTGGATATATAAGCAAAGATTTTGTTCACAGAGGTTGCGGTTTAGAATTAAATCCGCAGAAAGTATGGCAATTTGTTCCATATCCGGTCAGAAGAGGCGTAGAAAAATCGAAGGAAGCAGGTGTTGTAGTTAAAAAGGTAGCCGGCAATCCCGAGGATATAGAAATTTTACGTTCCATGTGGTATGATCCCGCTGACCCGAATATGCCTGACCAACTCAAAGATTCCGAATATATGTTTATTGCTTATAATAATGCGGGCAGTCCGATAGGTGCAGTAATTTTACTTCCTGTTGGAAATCATCTATTCCTTAATAATCTTGCTGGCAATGAAGACGGTAAATTATTGAGAGTTCAAGATTATTTATTGTGGCATTGCGTAAACTTCTTCAAAGATACTGATTTTGATTATATTGATGTTGGTGTATCATATAGACAGACTTTATATGATTTCTTTAAAAAATGGGGGACTTTCAATTATCCGATAATATTTAATGTCCCCAAAATCAGGATTGATATCGGTTTAGAACCGTTCAATTCCAAGCATTATAATTCTTCAGTACATAAAGCCGGAATTAATAACACAGAAGAAGAATTAAACAAAGTACTTCAGGGCAGAAAGTTTACATTTATTCCTAATATTGAGGAAGCGGAGAAAATTTTTAATCGGCTTGGAATTGAATTTAATGAAAATTCGTTCAATTTCACTGATTCAAATTTAACTGACCCATTTGTTGTTGATTTAACAAAAATATTCTCAGTTCAGTTCGGCGCACTTATCGTAAATTTAGAAATTGACGACAAAAGCCTTTGGAATTTACACAGAGCATCAGATCCATTCAAACGTAACTTCATATTTACAAACATGCTTGACGAGTTACTTGAACTTGATGTATTGACTGCAAGACGAAAACGTAACATTGAATTGTTCGACAAATACTTTTCTTTAGACAGAATAAAAGGTGTGAGAAAGAAGGAAATTGTGCCTTCTGCCTACTATTTCAAATCCGATTATAATGACAGGTATTCACTCAAATTAGACGAATTCGGCATAACACACTATTATAACAGAGATTTAAATGAGATCGGCATTCCGGTACATCAGAATCTTGATAAATTACACATTGAATATCTATATGCAATTTACAGGGGAGTTCTTAACTTATGCAGTGAATGGATACATACAGATGTGTATGTAGATTTGAAATAAATAGAATATATTAAAATAAGTTTTAGCATATATAAAATATATTACTTAGTTTCTCATAAAATGTGTTATTTTTGGATAATATAATTTTCACATAAGTATAAGGACTAAATATGAAGTTTTTTACCATGCTATTTCTTACAGCAGTATGTTCATTTAATATACCGATTTCACAAACTGTGATAAACAGCACAGATTTCACTCTCACAAACGGACAACAGAATATTTATCATTCTATTGATGTGAAATCTTTAACCGGCTTAGAGCTTGGTCCGGACATAAACTGGGATTTAACAGAGATACCTCTAATGGGAGATTCTTTTGTAGAATTAACTGAAAAGCCGCCTGTAACTATGAGCTTTCCAACGGCTACACATGCAGTATATACCATGTTTGGATTTCCAAGCATTGGATATATAATTCCCACAGTAGTGTTCCTTGAGCATAATCAAGAAGGATTTTATGAACTTGGGAGCATGCATGCAGAAACCAAAATAAACCTTAACGAAGACGGAACTGCTTATGCAGAAATTAAGGAGCAATCAACAGTTTTTCAACCGAATGGGATCTTAGTGACAACTTTTCCGATGCAGTACTCCGAAGACGGTGGTCTCGAAACTGAACCTGTACATAGAGATGTCAATCTCACAATTACAATACCCGACATGTTAACCGATGCTCCATTGACATATAGAAGATATGAGTCAGCCAAATTTGAACCGGTAGCTTGGGGCAAATTATCGCTTAAGAGTTATCCAGGTGACTTAGATGTAGTAGGATACAAGAAGAACATTACTGGACTTGACTCATTCTTTTTGTATGGCATGCCGGCACCTGAGCCTCTACTCCAAGCATTTGGATTGGTTCAAGGCAGACAAGACAACTGGGAGCGAATTGATTTTTTTGCTAAAGGCTTACCTCTTTCTGTTCTTGAACTTCATTTTGAAGATGGCAAAGTTTACATAGCTTACCAATTAGAAAATCCGGCAATGAGTGCTGAGGATGAATCAGTTTCATTATCCCCTGCTGCTTATCCGAATCCTTCAACAGGCAGTATTACTATTGATACCAAAGACTTCCCTGATGCCGAGCAAATCACAATTCATTCGGTACAAGGAGTGTTGCTGTCACAACAACAAGTGAAGGAAAGCATAAACACAATTAATCTAACAAATGCTCCGAACGGTACATATATGTATATAGTTAGATCCGGGCAAGGCAGAATATTAAAGAGCGGGAAATTCTCTCTTACGAAATAAGCAAGAAGTTGCTTCCACACAATTGTCAAATCCGACTCACAGCAGGGTCGGATTTTTTTTATTTGAGATAATAGCATATTTATTTGTAAGTTAATTATTATTTTATTAATTTTAAATGTTTTTATTAAACACATAGGATTGAAGATATGAAATATCTTATTTTACTGATTTTGTTTATCAATACAATACCAATATTGTCCGATGCCGAAGAAGAGCATCGTCGTGCCAAACAGGCTTTCATGCGTTATATGAAATCAGCACATCCTATACCGACAGATGTGAAAAGAAAGAAAGATGAGAATGTGCTATTTTCTACAAAATCACTACCAAACTTTTTGAATGTTGATGCTACGATGGATGAAACTGAATCGGAGCCGAACAAAATGCAAAATGAATCCTCTATAGCAATAAACCCAAAGAATCCGGCGAACTTAATAGCATCGGCAGTAGATTATCGAGCAAATTCTTCTACTTGGGTGTATGTGTCATCCGACGGCGGAAATACTTGGCGAAATCTTAACTTGGGCAAGCCCTATCCTCATTGGCGTTCAACAAATGACCCATCGGTATATTTCGACAATGAGGGAGTCGGCTACTTATGTTATGGCGGATTTGGTGACGTTTTGAATTCAGAAGCCGGTTTAGTAGGTGAGAACGGCGTTTTCATAGCAAGAACTACGGACGAAGGAATAACATGGGAGGCTCATATACCTGTGATTTTGCATACCGGCAATCAAACAATGGACTCTACCTTTGAAGATAAGTATTATATTCAAGTTGATAATTCTTATGATTCACCTTATCACCGACATGCTTATATACCTTGGAAGCGAGTGACTCCAAGGGATTCGGCGACACAAATAGTAATTTCCAAATCAATTGACTTGGGTAAATCATGGAGCGAGCCTGTCAACATCAGCTACCGATTGACCGGTTCGAGTGAAGACACTACTTATGGACAAAGCTTCCCTTTAGCATCAACAGGTCCGACCGGCGAGCTTTATGTAGTCTGGAATCACGGAATTGAACATGCAGTGGCTTTCTCAAAATCTTATGACGGCGGAACAAGCTTCACTGAGCCACGACTGATTCAAAAATATAATATTTTCGGTGAGACTAAATATTTGGAAGGACAGGGTGGTTATAGGCACAGTGTAAAAGGTACAGTACGTGCCGAGACCTATCCGGTAATAATCACTGATATTACTAATGGTCCTAGACGGGGACATATTTACCTTACTTGGGCAGGCGATAACTATCCCAACATCTATTTCTCCAAGTCAACCGATGAGGGCGAAACTTGGTCTGACCCAATAATTGTACATAAAGACACAACAAATGACCAATTCTGGCAATGGATGAGCATTGACCCGCTAAATGGAGATTTAAGTATCATGTATCTCGATAGTCGCAATGACCCTGAAAATATAATGGTCGAGTGTTATGTTAGTTATTCTAGCGACGGTGGTGAAACATGGATTGAAAAAAGAGTTTCAGATATCAATAGTGATATCAGACTAAATCCGTTTTCCGGACGCTCATTTGCAGGTGATTACAGCGGTAGTGCTTTTTATGACGGTATCGTGTACCCTTCATGGGTAGATATGAGAAATGCCGTAACAAACATAGCAGACAGCGATATATTTACTGCTGTTATAAACACAAGAGCTCCGGAAGCACCGGAAAACTTCAGGGATGTTTCAGACCATCTTAATCCCATGGTTGTTTCTTTGAATTGGCAACCCCCGAGTAAAAGAGCCTTTGGGCAAGAATTGAAAAGTAAAGACTTTGTCCACCGTTTGCTAAGAAATGATACAATTATTGCCACCTTGGAAGGAGATACCGATACTTATGATGATTCGGATATTAATTTATTCGAGAAACATGAATATAAAATTTATGCCGTTGCAGGAAAAGATTCGAGTATGTACCGCGAGCTCGTTATTTACCCGGGCGGCTCAGCACAACCTTCTGCTCCCGAAATATTGTCGGCTTCAGGCAATACTCAGAATGATATAGAATTAAATGTAAAACTACCAACATTAAGAAGCGATAGTCTAACTCCTTTGATCAATTTAAATGAGCTTGGAATTTTCCGAGATAATATATTGGTCAAAAAAGATGAATTGACACCGGCAGACACCGGAAAAACACTTACGTTCCATGATAATACCGGGGATATTGGCTTTTATTACTACAAGGTTAATGCCGGAGATTATTTCGACAAGGCTAATCTGCAAACAGTCAGCGACTACTCGAATGAGATTAATGTCTTCACCGGTTCGCATGTCAATGAAGTAATTGAAAATTTCGATGAACCAATACTGCCGAATTACTACTTTTCGGGTAATTGGGAAATTACTGATGAAATTTCCGTCAGCGGAAAATACTCACTTAGCAATGCACCAAACCGTAACTACGGACAATGGGAAACAGATACTTTAGTGTTTCTCCCTGTATATTACGAGAAAGATGAGGAGCTCTTTGTTACATTTATGCATATTTGTGAAGTTTTCCCTGATGATACTGCTATGGTGGAGGTGTCATACGATGATATGAAAACATGGGAAAAAATTGCAGAGTTTAATCAAACTATGTATGAACCTTGGAAAGACAAACAAATTGATGAACAAGATTGGCGATTCGAAAGAATAGCCGTTCCTACTAAAAGTACTGAAGGAAGACTTTTTGTGAGGCTGAGATTTGCTTCTAACTTATTAAGATACGGAAAAGGCTGGTATCTGGACGATATAGTCATTGGCGACAAAGCTTTACATACATCCGATGAGAATATAGATAATTCTATTAAAGTATTTCCGAATCCGGCAGGTAATTATGCGAAGATTCTCTCCGGGAATTTTGATTTTTCTCATGTAAAGATGTTTAATTTACACGGTAAAATGATACTTGAATATATTTCGGATAACACTCGTGAAGCCGAGCTGTTTCTTCAGGATTTCCCGTCCGGTGTTTATTTCGTTGAAATCATCGGCAGTACAGGACTTTCATTCAGAAAAATGCTTATAATCAACAAGTAAAAGAATGTTTTGTATTTACCGGTTGCTATAAGTTTCGAGTAATTTTTTTTGGAATACAATCATTAAAAAATAAAACGGTGAGTATTTGAAACACTCACCGTTTAATTTTTCTAATAAACTTTTAGAAAAGCTAATTACATAGTATTTGTAACACTTATTGTAGAGCCGTCTTTAAATTCAATTTTTGTGCAAATCCAAATAGGTCTGAGATTAGCATGGTCATTGCGAATTTTCTCGTCTCTCGGGTTGTTGACGTCATGGTCGAAAGGATGAGCTATTCTTTTTGTCTCTCCCGGTTTAATACTTTCACCTTTTAGAATTTTTGAAGAAAGTATAGGATAAACCTTAACGAGCTGATTGTTCTGATCCATAAATCTTAGGACACCTTGCAACTCTGCAATTTCTTTTTCAGATTTATTAGTGATTTCATATACTATAAAATCAACATCTTTCATTGAATTATCTTTAGTTTCAACCTCTGTCGGCTTAATACCGATATACTTGAAATCATGATTCAGTACAAGCTCGACAGTAGTAGCTTGATTTGCGGCAGAAGCGGCAGTTTGCTCTCTTCTGAAATCTTTTTGAATCTGAATTACTTGTCCGACAGACTTACCCAACAAAGAATCAACGGACAAAGTAACAAGCCGAGTCATTCCATTTGTCAAAAGTTCAAAGTCTTCACTTGTAAAATCTTTGTCATCTCTTAATGTTTTGAATAATTCAGTGATATTAGTCTTGGTAATAATCTCGTTGAGATTTTTCGATTCTTTTTTATTCGGTTGACAGCTCGCAAGCACCAAAACCAATACCAAAGAAAGCATAGTAAAGCTTCGATAGAACGACTTCATAAATACTCCAACAAATTAAGTTATTAATTATACAAAGGATACAAAAGTAATTCCTAACATCTGAATAAACAAATTTTTTTTACTTTTGCTTATTTCGGAAGTAATCCAACAAAATACCGTATCTTAATCCTTTAGAACTGACAATTATTTCGTTGATGTTATAATAGTCTGAAATTGATTTCATTATCAGAGAACCTGCAAGTATCAAGTCGGCTCTTCTCGGATGCACGTATAGTTTATTAACAATATCACTAAGAGAAGCAGACAGATAAATATCATAAATTCTATTAATATCATTTCTGCTCAAAACCAATCCGTTAATCTTAGCCACATCCGAATCCGGCAATCCCATAGCTGTCGTGGCAAGTGTGGTAGCAGTACCTGCCACAGCATAGACTTTTTGGAAGTCGGTCTTTACTGAATACTTATCGAGAAGTTCGTTGATAAAGGATAAAGCTTGATTTATCTTGTTTTCATCCGGCGGATGTACTCCTCTGAAAAAGCGTTCTGTAATTCTGACTGCACCTGCCTGCAAGCTTTGTTTTTCAAAAATTGTTTGGTCTTCTCCGCAAATTAGTTCAGTACTGCCACCTCCTATGTCAATCACCAAAGAATTTTCTTTAGATTCTACGGTTCCCATGAAGCTTAATGCTGCTTCTTCGAGACCTGTTACCAGTACAATCTCGCTTCCTAATATATCATTAAACAAATCCCGAACTTGAGCTGAGTTCGAAGCATCTCGAAGAGCAGAAGTGCCAACAGCTACTATTTTCTCTACATTGAATTTTTCACATAATTCACGACATTCTTTAAGAATAGCACCTGTTCTCTCTATGGCTTCAGACTTTAATATCCCGGTTTTGTCAACTTCTTCACCGAGTCTTGCGACGTCATACTTTTCATGTATCTTAACAACTTTGTCGTTGTGGTAATTGCCGATAAGCATAAGGATTGTATTTGTGCCGATGTCAATTGATGCAGCTGTTCCGGACATATCATACCTCGCATTTAAAATGAAACGCCGCCCATTCGTCATCATACAGTGTGTTAATCAACTTAAGACCGGCTTCTTTGGCGGCAGTCAGTAATAATTTTTCATCGTAAATCATTATACCTGAGACAAGCAAATCACCGTCTTTATCCTCAATTGATTTTCTGAACTTCTTCATCGAAGGGACGGCAAGATTAAGAAAAATATTTGCAGCTATGCCGTTACATGCCGGCAATGTCACTGAATCAATATCAGCCTGCTCCAAGATTATTTTACTTCCAACATTATTTTTTCCAATATTTTCCAAAGCGTTTTCAATAGACCATTCATTGTTGTCGAATGCATAGACATCATCAGCTCCCAGTCGAACAGCAAGAATTGCCAAGACCCCTGTACCTGTGCCTACGTCAATCCAATTCGAACCGGCTTGGACAACACCTTCCATCAGCTGACACATCAGCCTTGTTGTAGTGTGATGACCGGTACCGAAACTCATCTTAGGGTCAATCACAATTTTTATATCGGCATTAGTATCTTGCAATCTGTGAGTTGGTGTGATGGTGATTTTCGGAGAAACAATAACCGGTTCAATATGCTTTTCCCATTCTTCGTTCCAATTTCTGTCCGAAATTTTGTCTATTGAGATGATTTTTGCTGATTTATCGTAAAGCTGAAGGCTTGTCAATAGTTCTTGCATATTTAATTTTTCAAAAATTTCAGACTCAAAAGTTGCTGTCAACATATCTGTACCTTCTTCGATACCACAAAAATCATAATCCTGGAATACAGACATTGCAAGGTCGAAGATTTCTTCTCTAACAGCAATATTAATGTTCACATAATCCTTTTTCAACGTTAGATTATCCAATAAATTTAAAACTTATACATTTATATTATTAATTGTGTACTAAAATAAGAAAAAGTTTTAAATAATACCAAGAAATGATAGCAGAAGCAGAAATAATAAACAAGTTGTCGAAGATCAAAATGCTCGTTATGGACGTTGACGGCACTTTAACTGATTCAGCTATGTATTTTTCTGCAAACGGTGAAGAGTTGAAGCGTTTTTCCACACGTGACGGGATGGGTATAACACTTTTGCATAGAAATAATATAATGACAGCAATTATAACGAGTGAAGATTCACCGATAGTAACGGCACGAGCAACAAAATTGAAAATTAATCATGTCGTTTTAGGCTGTCATGATAAATCGTCAGCAATCAAAGAAATTGCCGGCGAGTGTGGTATTGATTTATCTGAAATAGCATTCATCGGTGATGATATCAATGATGAACCTGTAATGAAAATCGTAGGTTTTTCTGCTTGTCCTTCAGATTCCGTTCAAATTATCAAGAATACTGCAAACTTTGTTTGTAATTTTTCGGGTGGTAACGGGGCTGTCAGAGAGTTCGCAGAGATGATATTATTATCACAAAATAAATTAATTAATATTCAGGAACAATGGTAACGGAGGTTATTTATGTCAGGATCAAATGAAACAGGAAACTTCGCACGCGGGTTTATTATCGGCGCTATCGCCGGAGGACTTGCAGGAGCAGTTGCTGCTCTACTTTTAGCACCTAAAACCGGTGCTGAATTTAGAAGAGATATTGCCGATACATCTGTAGATTTTTACAGTAAAGCTTCGGATTATTTCAAAGATGTTGAGCACGAGGTCGAACACGTAGTTAATGAGGGCAAAGTAAAAGCTTCAGCTATCATTGAGAATGCTCGCTCAAGAGCCGAAGGACTTATCAGCGATGCAGAAAATGTGCTGAAAGACGCACGTTTTAAAGCAGCTCAAACAAAAGAACAGCTTCAAAGCAGGATTGATAATATACGAGATGCTGCTAAAGCCGGAACTGAAGCATTCAAAGAAGAGTTGGAAGCATAATTATTTTTATATTTCGGCAGCAACTGTACTTCTTGATTAAATGTTGCTGCCGATATTAAATATTTTGAAATGGAGAATGATTCATGATTTTAACATTACAAATACTCGGTATCGTTGCTCTGATTTCTTT
>JBAYPL010000084.1:0-10666 GCA_041677745.1 Kapaibacterium sp. (SeqCode) | reverse complement strand
TTCTTCTAATTCAGCCAATGAAAGATTCTCTTTTTCGGTAAAGAATGATACTAATTGTTTGTACGAGGCACTGAAGTAATTTTGTACTAAATTGTTCAAGCTCAACTTTTTATAATCATCCTTAGCAATTATCGGGTAATACTCATGGGTTTTACCGTGTACCTTGTGGCTGACAAATCCTTTCTTTTCCAAGATTCTCACTATTGTAGAAACAGTGTTATATGCGGGCTTAGGTTCGGGTAATTGTTCAACAATATCTTTAACATAAGCTTTCTTAAGTCTCCACAACTCAATCATTATCTGTTCTTCTGCTTTTGTAAGTACTTTCATCGAATATCATTTTTAAAATTTATTAAAGCAACATAACTAATGACTTAGTTGTATAACTAATATTTTAGTTGATTTTAAGAATTTAAAAAAAATGATATTTTATTAAAAAAATTTCTTAGGGAAACACAATAATATAAAATTTACAACGTGATAGCATTAGCACTCGCAACAAATGAGTGCTAACTATTTTCTGAGATTCAAGAATTAGAATAGCAGATGTAATTTGAAAACAAATTTCACTAAAATATTTTTTGTATTTTTTGTTAAACATTTTAACAAATTTTAAGGAGATTCATTATGGCTTTAAAACCATTGCACGATCGCATTATCGTAAGACCTGCTCAGGCAGAAGAAACCACAAAGGGTGGTATCATCATCCCCGATACCGCAAAAGAAAAACCAATGCAAGGCGAAGTAATCGCAATTGGTAACGGTAAGATTGCAGAAGACGGAAAAGTTACTCCGCTTCAGCTTAAAGTTGGCGATAAGGTTCTTTACGGCAAATATGCAGGTACAGAAGTTACCGTTGATGCAGAAGAACTGTTAATCATGCGTGAAAGCGATGTATTTGCTATCATTGACTAATTCGTAAATTAATTAATAAATCAAAGGAGATTTTATAGATGTCAGCTAAATTGATAAATTATGATGTAGAAGCTCGTTCTTCACTCAAAAAAGGCGTTGACCAGCTTGCAGACGCAGTAAAAGTTACACTTGGTCCTAAAGGACGCAATGTAATCATTGATAAGAAATTTGGTGCACCGACTGTTACAAAAGATGGTGTAACCGTTGCTAAAGAAATTGAATTGACAGACCCAATCGAGAATATGGGTGCTAATATGGTACGTGAAGTCGCTTCAAAGACTTCAGATGTTGCCGGTGACGGAACTACCACAGCAACCGTACTTGCTCAAGCAATCTACCGTGAAGGCTTGAAAAACGTTACTGCAGGTGCAAATCCTATGGATTTGAAACGCGGTATCGACCTTGCTGTAACTGCTATCACTGATGGACTGAAAGACATCAGCCGTGAAGTTGAAGGCAAAAAAGAAATTGCTCAAGTAGGTACTATTTCTGCTAACAACGATTCAACAATCGGCGAACTCATCGCTGAAGCAATGGAAAAAGTTGGCAAAGACGGTGTCATTACAGTTGAAGAAGCAAAAGGTACCGATACCTCAATGGAAACAGTCGAAGGTATGCAGTTTGACAGAGGATATCTTTCACCTTATTTCATTACCGATGCTGATTCAATGGAAGCTAAGTTGGAAGATCCTTACATCCTGATTTATGACAAGAAAATCTCAGCCATAAAAGAATTGTTACCTATTCTTGAGAAGGTTTCTCAGCACGGTCGTTCACTCCTTATCATCGCTGAAGACCTCGAAGGCGAAGCTCTTGCAACATTAGTTGTCAATAAACTACGAGGTACTCTCCGCATTGCTGCTGTTAAGGCTCCCGGCTTTGGTGACCGCAGAAAAGCTATGCTTGAAGATATCGCTGTTTTGACCGGTGGTACAGTTATCAGTGAAGAAAAAGGATTTAAGCTTGATCAGGCTCAAATCTCTTATCTTGGAAGCGCTAAGACTGTTATCATTGATAAAGATAATACAACAGTCGTCGAAGGTGCCGGCTCAAGCGATGACATCAAGAAACGTGTAAACGAAATTCGCGTTCAAATGGAAAAAACTACTAGTGATTATGACCGTGAAAAACTTCAAGAACGCCTTGCTAAATTAAGCGGCGGTGTTGCAGTTCTGAAAATTGGTGCTGCTACCGAAGTTGAAATGAAAGAGAAAAAAGCTCGTGTTGAAGATGCTTTACACGCTACCCGTGCTGCTGTCGAAGAAGGTATCGTACCCGGTGGCGGCGTTGCTTACCTCCGTGCTATTGCTAAGTTGGACAATCTTGAGACTGCTAACGATGACCAGAAGACAGGTATCGCTATCATTCGTCGTTCTGTCGAAGAACCTATTCGTCAGATTGTTACCAATGCCGGTGAAGAAGCTTCAGTTATCGTTAACAACATTAGATCCGGTGACGGTGCATATGGTTACAATGCTGCTTCAAGTGAATATGGTAATATGTTTGAAATGGGTGTTATTGACCCGACTAAAGTAAGCCGTGTTGCACTCGAAAACGCTGCTTCTGTTGCAGGTTTATTGCTTACAACTGAATGTACTATCGTAGAAAAACCGGAAGAAAAAGCTGCAATGCCTCCAATGCCTGCCGGTATGGGCGGTATGGACGGTATGTATTAATCAATTGACGATTGATATTTTTCAATTGACAACCTTAATAAATCCCTGTTTTGAAAAAGGCAGGGATTTTTTTAATTTCATAAATTTAGGATAAATGTTACTATGATTTATGATTCAAATTATGTGGGAATCATCAACTTGTATGATAATAAATAAGCTGTCTGATTGATTTTTTTTGACACAGTTATTTTTGCTGGGTAAGATATGAATTTGCAACATAGTTGAGAAAATTGGAATAAAAAAACCCTTCATTGATATATTAATCATTGAAGGGCTTTGCGGAGCTGACGAGACTCGAACTCGCGGCCTTCTGCGTGACAGGCAGACGCTCTAACCAAACTGAGCTACAGCTCCATTCCTTTTTCTTGTGGACCCAAGGAGGATCGAACTCCTGACCTCTTGAATGCCATTCAAGCGCTCTCCCAGCTGAGCTATGGGCCCCTGACTGGTTTATTTAGGAACGTCCCGCTTGGGAGATTCAAAAGTAATACATTTTTTTTTGATATGCAAGAAAAAAAAATCAATATATTAAAAATTTTACAAAATCACTTCGATTGCCGGATATGATTCTGATAAAGTAAGAACCTTTAGATAAAGAAGATATGTTGATTCCTCGTTCAAATCGGTCTGAATTAATGTTGGAGAAATTATTTTTTATAACAGTTCTACCAAGTAGATCACTTATTATGATAGTAAGATTAGGATGCTCCAAATTCTGACTTACTATCGTAATTACCCCTGAACCTCCCGATACCTCAGAAGGGAAAACCTTTGAATTCTCCTGAATTCCATATATAAAATCAGGTATAAAGCCTATAGATGAAATTTTATCAGGAATATGAACAACCAGACTACTGTCTTGTTTGAAGGGCTTTCTTCTAATTCGTTCACCCGATTGTGCAGTAAAGTAAATTCTTGCCGAATCATAAGGGAAAAGTGATTCAAAATTATCAATAAAATAAGTATTATCCTTCATGTATTGCATATCAAATTCTTCAAAATTTCCTGAATTATTAAAGTCAATGTGTATCTTTACTTGATCAATTGGATATTTATAAGCGACTTTGACGATAATTCTGATTATATCATCATGACCTTGGACAAGGTGAGGTGAAATCAATAAATCGTATTCAAGAGCAACTTTTTTTAAATCTGGAATTCCGTAACCTATATCGTTGTTCTTATTCGGATGGTTGGAGGCACTCTTGATAAGCATTTCCTTTAAATCATACGCTTGCAGTTCAGGAAAAGCTTCAAGTAATAAAGCTGCAGAACCGCTGATTACAGGTGTCGCAAGTGAAGTACCACTTGTAGTTACAGTAGAATTATCTCCTGATGTTGAAGGCAGATGAATCTTTTCACCTTTGGCTACGATATGTGGTCTTGTTCTTCCAAGGGCATCAGGACCACGTGAACTGAAATTAGAAACCTCGCGATTAGAATTAATTGAACCGACTACTAAATTACTGTCAGAATCAGCCGGACAGGTAATTGTTCTCTCGTTAGGTCCGTAATTACCGGCTGCTGTAACTGCAAGAACTCCTCGACGCGAAGCATGGTTTAGAGCCCGGCTTGCCAATGAGGTGTTGCCTGATAAATCACTGTAATCATAAGATACAAAGTTCGAATCAAACCGGAAATATCCAAGTGAAGTATTAATAATATCAACACCTTTAGATTCTAACCATTCAACAGCTTCAATATACCAATCTAATTCAATTCTACGTTCATAATGCAGATTCTCTGCTTTGGCAAGTGCAAAATATGCTTTTGGCGATACTCCAATAAATTTACTTGTATCTGTTGATGCTACAATTGATAAAACATGTGTTCCATGGTCATGTTGTGAGGGATGGTCAAATTGTTGATTTGTACTGATACTATCCTTATTGATGAAATCATATTCTGTAAAAATGTTAATATTCTCGAAAGCTTCCAAATCCTTATATCTGAAACCTGAGTCAATAAGTCCTATACGTACACCTTCACCGAAGAATCCGAGATGATGAAAATACGGAATATTCAAAAAATCAATTACTTGATGATTATCACTATAAATACTGTTCGAGGAATCATCGGTTTCATCAGATAGGGAAATTGCAGAGTAAACTGTTTTTGAATTGTGAGATTCGATATATTCATCTATATCAAGGCGTATAAACTTAGAACTTGTCTTCTGTATGTCCAAAATGTAATCCTTATTACTTAGCAAAGCAATTTGCGAAGTATCAGGGAAATAAGCAGTACAGAAATTTTCCCATCTTGAAACAGCTAAGATTTTGGCATCCAAATTTTCAATTTCCAATAAATAGTCTTTGTTTACGGGTGCATCCTCAATTGAAATTATTTCACCGGCAGGAAGTATTTTTCTACGCCGTTCGAGGGCAGCAGGCTCAAATAGGTTCAGTGTTTCGACATATAGACTTGATGATTCTGTAAAATCATTCTTTCCTTTATCTTTGAATAATATTCTGTAAGTTTGCTCCGACTGACTCTGAGCATCATAATACATAAAAATTAAAAGGAAAAACAATGTAAAACGTATTATTTGAAATGTATTCATAAATAAACTGTATAATTAAAACTACACGTTTTTAAAAATATAATATAATACATATTCTTAATATAATAATATATGTCATTGATATTTATCACAGGAAGCGGTAAAAGATTAGGTAAAGCACTGGCAATTTCCTTTGCAAGACACGGCTGGGATATTATTTTGCATTACAATCAGTCAGAAGCAAGTGCTTCTGAAACTGAAAGAGTAATTAAAGACTTAGGTCGCAAAGTTATTAAATTTAGAGCTGATTTGACAGATTTCAGTGGATATGCAGACTCTTACAGACATACCATAGACAAAATCGGACATCCGGATGTTCTTGTTAATAATGCTGCTATTTATCCGAGAAGACACAGTTTGTCAGAAACCGATCTCGAACTGTGGGACAAGGTGATGGACAGCAATGTGAAAGCTTGTTTTAATACAGCCAAGCTGTTTGCGGAAAATGCCGCCAAGGGCTCAAGGATTATTAATATTGCATCGTTAGGTGCATATCAAATATGGAAGGGAAGGATCTCGTATAATGTATCTAAAGCTGCACTAATACAATTAACAAAAGCTTTGGCTAAGGACTTAGCACCGGATATAGCTGTCAATTCGGTATCTCCGGGTTATATTGAAATTAAAGGTGAGGAAGCTGTCGAATCAGGAAACTTGAAAATTGACAGTATTCCCATGAAACGTTACGGTGAACCCGACGATGTTTTTGATGCTGTTTACTTTTTTTCCAGCTGTTCTCTTTATATCACGGGACAGAACATAAACGTTGATGGTGGTTTTAACTTATAAAAAATATTCTAACAAAAACGGAGATACAAATGGAATTCAGAAATCCTGAAGATGTGGTCAAAGGAAGAATTGAAAAAGCGGACAAAGCTTACGACAACAAAGAATTCGTTCATTCAAAAGATGGTAGGATGCTTAGAATCCTATCAGAATACTTATACCCTGAACAATATTTCGAAAAGTACGGTATAAACGGAACCATAGTCTTTTACGGTTCTGCGAGAACACTGTCACTTGATGAATTTGAGATGAAGCTGAAAGATTTAAATGATAATCTTGCACTTGCTGAAGCAAACGAGAAACTTAAATTTCAGGAAGAAATTGATAAACACATGCTGACTTATGAAATGACGAGATGTTATAATGATGCTGTGATTTTATCAGAGAAATTATCAGAATGGTCGAAGACGTTGAAACCACATCAACGCATGTTTATTTGTACAGGCGGCGGTCCCGGAATGATGGAAGCAGGAAACAGGGGAGCATGGAGAGCAAAATCTCCTTCAATCGGCTTGAATATCAGTCTTCCGTTTGAGCAATATCCAAACAGCTATATTACTCCTGATTTGAATTTCGAATTCCATTATTTTTTCATGCGTAAATTCTGGTTTGTGTATTATGCTAAAGCCATAGTTGCTTTGCCCGGCGGGTTTGGTACACTCGATGAGTTGATGGAAATTCTTACACTCAAACAAACCAAGAAAATCACAAAACCTCTGCCGATAATTTTATATAATGAAAAGTTTTGGAAAAATCTGATAAATTTTGATTATCTCGTCGAAATGGGTATGATTAACAAGGATGATTTAAACTTGTTCAAATATGCTAACCATCCAGACGAAGCCTTTGATTTTCTCAAAGAACATATTGTATTGTATGACAAATAAAGCGGATAACAGATATGAAAAAAATATTTTTGCTTTCATTTTACATCATATTTTTTAGTACTGCCACACTCACGGCTAAACTTAAGGTGATTCCTAAAGAGCCTCAAGCAGGAGATACTATAAGATTTGAATATACAGGGTACAACAGATTTGCCGATATACAAGAACTCTATATTCAGATTTATTCATTCGATGAAACGAGTTTATATCCCGTAGGTAACGAGTCAATTCTGAAGAAAAACGGCGATATGTGGAAAGGCGAATTCTTAGTTCAGTCCGGCACAGTATATATGATGTTTAAAATATTCAGTGCCGGTGAATATATTGACTTGATTGACAATAATTTCGGAAGATATTACGAAGCACTTGTCAAGTCATCTGACAACTATGTAAGAGGAGCAAATCTCCGCGCTGCACTTGCAAGATTGGGCAGTATTTCCTCAAATATTGACAGATTGCCTGAATTTCATTCAGCAATTCAATTTCTTGAAACCGAGCTGCAATTATATCCTGACAATATTGCAGCAGAGCTTGGTTTGATTACTACTTTGTTCGATACAAAAAAAATCAATAACGATGAATTTCAAAAGAAACTTGAAGCAATATCGAAAGTAAATGTTGACGAAAACAATGAATCGGCTGTCAGAACAAAAATGCGGGCATTATTTGCTGTCAATGATGCTAATGCTGCAAATGCACTAGAACAACAATTCATTCAACGTTATCCCAATTCAGAATTAGCCGAGGATGCCTTAATATCCGAAATAACGGCAGCCGATAATCAGATAGATTTTGTGAGGCTTTGCAAACTGTATTTTGAAAAATTCCCATCTTCTGTAAGTCGTGAAAGAGTGTTTACTGCTTTTATCACTGCTTATCTTCAAAGCGGGCTGGTGAAAGAACTCATAAACGAACTCGACAAAATGAATAATGTCCCGGGGTATGCTTATTCGCGAATTGTAAGAAGTCTTTTTGAATTTTACAAATCTAATGACCTGCTTAAAATTCCTGCTAACAAGGAACTCTTAATTACTCTGGCTCAAAAAGCAGTTGATATGATTTCATATAATTCGAGAAATGATTTGTCTGCCAAGCCAAAATTATACACACAAGGGGAGTGGTTCGACATACTTGATGTGCAATTGGGTGCCGCCAAAGAAATTCAAGGTGAAATATTGAAAGAAGTGGAGCCTGTAAACGGTGTTGTACATCTGCGTGAAGCAATTGAACTTATGAGAACTAATGCGACCGAAAATTTATATGAGAACCTCTTAGAACTTCTTATCAGCTTAGGTGATTCGGCTAAAGCTCTCGAAATAAGCGAGTTGTCTATTGTCAGAGCTAAGCAGAGCAGTCGCATATTAGAATATCACGAAGATGCATGTAAAACTCTGCTATATCTGAATGACTCCTTGTATAGTTTACGTTCCGATTCATTATTTGTCGAAAAGCAAAAACTTAATCGTGAAATGTATTCAAATGAGATTTTGAATCTTGATGAATTTCAATATGTATTGGAGACGATGGAAGGTACTTTGACAGATTTCAGGGATTTGAAAGGCAAGGTAGTAGTCTTCAACTTCTTTTCATCATGGTGTGACCCGTGTATAGCTATGTTTCCGGCATTCAAAGAATTGTTTGACCTTTATAAAGAAAACCCGGAAGTGGAGATTGTCTCTGTCAATACTTTGGAAAAGAATTATTCTACGGAAAATTTAAGAAGATTTGTTGTTCAACATGACTTAAATTTTCCTGTTGCTCGTGATGTAATGGATATCATTCCAAGACAGATGGGAGTGAACGGTCTTCCGACATTGGCAATATTCGACAGGGAGTCGAAAGTAAGATTTCTTGTTAAAGGTTTTGCAAATAATGAGCAGTTTCTTGATGACCTTAGCGGCAGAATTGAATTTTTGTTGAATTTTACAGGAGACTAATAATGGACAAAATAAGGTGCAAATGGTGTTTAGGCAGTGATTTGGAAATGAAATATCACGACACGGAATGGGGTGTGCCCTTACACGATGACAACAAATTATTCGAGTTCATGATTCTCGATGCCTTTCAAGCAGGATTGAGTTGGAAAACAGTGCTAATGAAAAGAGAGAATTTCAGAAAAGCATTCGACAACTTCGATGCAGTACGAATTGCTTCTTATGACGGAAAGAAATTGGAAAGTCTGTTACAGGACCCGGGAATAATCAGAAACAAATTAAAAATTGAATCAACAATTATCAATGCAGAGCGCTTTTTGAAAGTAAAATCAGAACATGGCTCTTTCGATAACTTTATTTGGCAGTTTACAGGCGGTAAACCAATAATAAATTCATGGACTGATCCCAAGCAGGTGCCTGCCGATACTCGACTTTCTGAACTTATGAGTAAAGCCCTACGTGAAAAAGGATTCAAGTTTGTAGGTTCGACTATATGCTACGCATTCATGCAAGCAGCAGGAATGGTTAACGACCATACGAGCGATTGTTTCAGATATCTGGAAGTTCAGAAGTTATAATTTGTAAATTGTATTGTAATCATTCAACATTCTGCTACCGCTAAATTTAGTATAGGAATTGATATGAGAGTTCTTCATCATGTTTGACCATCTTGTATCCAATCCGAAAACTTGAGACGAAAATGCAGGAAGCAGTACCTTTTGTAAAATATTATAGATATCACGGGCTGTACCGAGATTTTCGGTATTTTGTTTAATTGTCCAACCCATGCTGTCAGAATCAGCTTCATGCCACCATCCGTCGTCAATACTGAGATTTAAACCAAAATTGAGCGCAGACTTCATTCCTGATGTTCCGCAAGCCTCTAATGGCTTCTCCGGTGTATTAAGCCATACATCCGCAGCTTGGACAAGAAGCCTGCCGATACGTATGTCATAATCCGGTATAAAGATAATTGAGTCTGCAAAATCCGGCGAATTAATCACTTTAAGAACTTCATTCAACAACTTTTTACCGTCCTTGTCTTTAGGATGTGCCTTACCGCTAAAGATAATTTTCATCGGTATTTGAGAATTATTCAGTATTGAACTTAACTCATTTAAGTCGTTGAAAATTAAGTCAGCCCGCTTATAAGGAGCAAATCTGCGTGCAAAACCTATTAAGAGAGTATCTTGATTAAGTAAATCATCAAAAAAAATATTATTTGAGTTGAGTCCAAGCAACGACCTGAATTCATTTACTGATTCTTTTTTTAGTTCTTGTTTGATTTCAAATATTTCTTTGCTGTCATATTTTTGTATAAATTTTTCATAGCTCAAGTTCGATTCAGTAGATTTATCGGATAGTTTTCTAAATTTGTCAGCAAGCCATGAATTGATATGAATCCCATTAGTAATGCTTATCATTGGATTAACGTCTTTGTTGCGTTTGTAGAGTTTACTCCAAATTTGCGAGGCGGTTTTTCCATGAAGCTTACTGACTCCGTTTGATTGAGTAGCAATGTTGATTCCTAAAGCTGTCAAGGAAATATTATCTTTGCCAACAGCCTCATCACTACCTAATTCCACTATTCTTTCAAAAAATACATCGGATTCCGGTCTAATGAATTTCAATGCCTCTCGAACAGAAAGTATATCAAATTCTTCATTTCCGTGAACAACCGGCGTATGAGTAGTAAAGACAGATTTAGTACGGATACTGGATAGTGCTGAGTCAAAATCGCAGCCTGTACTTTCCATTTCAGAGAATATCAATTCCCACAAAGCAAATACTGCATGTCCTTCATTAATGTGATATTTATCAATTCCAAGATTAATTTGTCCGAGCAATCTGATACCAGCTATACCGAGAATCAATTCTTGATACAGTCTTAGCTGCCTGTCACCG
>JBAYPL010000083.1:0-10686 GCA_041677745.1 Kapaibacterium sp. (SeqCode) | reverse complement strand
GTAATGACGGGCTGGCTATATTTAATTCTATTGTAGAAAATTTTAATTGACAGGTGATTTATGAATTTACTGCTTTTTACTATGCCCGGTGGAATGGAACTTATCCTAATTGTTCTTTTGATAGTTCTTTTATTCGGCGCCAAGAAAATTCCCGAGCTGATGAAAGGGCTCGGCAGCGGGATAAAGGAGTTTAAGAAAGCTTCAAATATTGATGATCCCGAGCTTCAGACTAATACTAATCAAATTGATGATAAAAAATAATACGGATTAATTGAATGTTTGATGTTGGTGGTGGAGAACTTGTATTTATCATTCTGGCAATTCTGGTACTTTTCGGTCCTAAGAAATTACCCGAATTTGCCAAAATGATAAAAAGAGGTATGAGCGAAGTGAAAAAAGCACAATCTTCTTTCACTGAACAAATAACTGATGTCACCGGAGAATTCAACAAACAAACAAATTCGATTAAAAATAAAGTTGAAAAAGATTTGAATTTAAAAAATGACCAAATCAATCTTAATTGATTGAAAACATTCATACTTAAACATATTTTCCTGCAAGAAAATTATTATATTTATACAACAAAGATATTATCAAGTAAACACAGCAAACCCTTGATAAATAAATTGCATAAAATATCTTTTCAAAAAAAGCAATTCATTATTAAAAAGGTAAATTTCCGAGGTCAACATTACCACCGGAAAGAATAACACCTACTCTTTGTCCTTTGAAGATTTCACGATTTTCCATTATTGCAGCCAAAGTGACCGCGCTTGACGGCTCGATGATAATCTTCATTCGCTCCCAAATGATTCTCATAGCTTTGATAATATTTATTTCCTGTACCGTGAGAATACTGTCGGTTTTTTCTTTAATTATTTGAAAAGTCATTTCGCTTAGTGAAGTCAGCAAACCATCTGCAATCGTATTAGGATTAATAGAAGGGATCAATCTACCTTCAGAAAATGATTTAGCTGCATCATCAGCATTCTTGGGTTCAGCAGCGATTATCTTCGATTTTGGCGACACAGATTTAACATAAGTAGAAGTTCCACTGAGCAATCCGCCTCCCCCGACCGGCGTCATTACGATATCTAAACCATTAACTTCGTTCAATAGTTCCAAAGCTGCAGTTCCTTGTCCACAAATAACATTAAAATTATCATAAGGATGGATGAAGGTAGCTCCGGTATCTTCTACAAGCTTATTGAGGGTACGTTCTCTGGCTTCAAGCGTAGGTTCACAAAAAATTATTTTTCCTCCGTATCCGGCAACTGCATCAGATTTAACTTTAGGCGAGTTTTTCGGCATAACAATGTAAGCGGGAATTCCTCTAAATTTTGCTGCGAGTGCAAGTGCTTGAGCATGATTACCCGATGAGTGTGTTGCAACCCCATACAGACAATCGTTATCATCTAATGACATAAGCGCATTACTTGCACCTCTGAACTTAAAAGCCCCAACTTTTTGAAAATTCTCACACTTGAAGTATAAATTGCAACCGAGCAAGGAATTAATACTTTCAGAAGTAAGTACTGGCGTATGCTTTACTTGATTCTTAATCCGATTATAAGCTTCTACGATATCATTATAATTAGGCAATTGCAGTGACAATTTCTATTCTCCGATTATTTTAACTAAGACTCTTTTCCTTCTTTTTCCGTCAAATTCTCCATAGAATATTTGTTCCCAGGGACCAAAGTCCAACTTCCCGTCTGTAATAGCTACCACGACCTCCCTACCCATAATCTGACGTTTCAAGTGAGCATCAGCATTATCCTCATACCCGTTGTGATTATACATAGAATATGGCTTCTCAGGAGCAAGTTTCTCAAGCCATAATTCAAAATCTTTATGTAATCCGGTTTCGTCATCATTAATGAATACACTTGATGTGATATGCATGGCATTTACGAGCACAAAACCCTCTTTTATGCCACTTTCTCTCAGACATACATCAATTTCAGAAGTAATATTGATAAATTCACGTCTGTTAGAAGTATTAAACCATAATTCTTTTCTGAAGCTTTTCATAAGGACAATCTCTGATTGAAAAAAAATGAATTACAAAAATGCAAAAAATCTTAATTTGTTAATAAGTTTTTTTGAAAAAGTACGTCTATCAATAAGATTATCTCGAAGTAATTGATTAACTTTGTAATTTAATTTTTTCACAATTCAGAATTATAATTCTTGGGTTTGTCATAATGAAACAATCAGAGTATTTTATACCAACATTGAAGGAAACACCGGCTGATGCACATATCCCTTCTCACCGTTTAATGTTGAGAGCCGGATTAGTAAGACCGCTTGCATCAGGAATATTTTCATTTTTACCATTAGGTTTCAAGGTTTTAAATAAAGTAATTAATATCATACGTGAAGAAATGAACAAGATAGGCGGTCAGGAATTCCTGCTACCTGCTCTTAATCCGATAGATATTTGGGAGCAAACAGGTCGTGTGGACGCTATGGGAGATGTA
This sequence comes from Kapaibacterium sp. (SeqCode), assembly GCA_041677745.1. GTDB lineage: Bacteria > Bacteroidota > Ignavibacteria > Kapaibacteriales > UBA2268 > JANJTB01. The sequence goes on along the minus strand of JBAYPL010000083.1, from coordinate 8,203 downwards.
ATGTTTCATATTAAGAATCGTGACGGACTCGTACTTGCCCCTACGCATGAAGAAATTATAACTTATCATGCTAAACAGCATGTGAAATCTTATAGAGATATGCCACAAATTTGGTATCAAATCCAAACAAAATTCAGAAACGAACCAAGACCCAGGTCAGGAGTTCTAAGAGGCAGACAATTCATTATGAAAGATGCTTATTCACTTGATACAAGCTGGGAAGGTTTAGACCTGAGTTATAGCAAACATGCAGAAGCTTATAAAACAATATTCGAACGTTGTGGCATAAACTTTTTTGTTGTGGGTGCTTCGAGCGGAGCTATGGGAGGAAGACAATCTCAAGAATTCATGGTAGAGTCTGATTCTGGTGAAGATACATGTGCTATTTCCGAATCAGGGTATGCTGCTAATGTAGAGGTTGCTGTCTCTGCTGTAAAAGCACTTGGACGTATCAGTGATAACAGACCTCTCGAGAAGTTTCCAACTCCGGACGCAAAGACAATAGATGACTTAATCGAAAAATACGGATTCCCGGAAGAAAGATGTGCCAAATCTGTAGTTTATATAGCGGATGATAAGCCTGTCTTATTGTTTATGAGAGGAAATGACGAGCTCAACGAAACCAAACTTCAGACAATTTTGGGCACCGCAAATATTCGCCCTGCTCTACCTGAAGAGCTAAAAAAATATACAGGCGCTGAACACGGTTCCATAGGTCCGATTAATTTAAAAACAAATATAAGGATAATCGCCGATAATTTGTTAAAAGATGCAAACGGACTAATCAGTGGAGCAAATGAAGATGGTTATCATTACAAGAACATTGACTTCTTGAGAGATTGCTCAATTCCCGAATATCAGGATTTAAGGACAGTCACGGATGGTGAACCTTGTGTACTCGACGGCAAACCTCTAAGAATTGTAAAAGCTATTGAGCTTGGTCATATTTTCAAATTAGGAACAAAATATTCAGAGGCATTGTCTGCAACGTTCTTGGACTCCGAAAGTAATGAACATCCGATTATCATGGGGTCTTACGGTATAGGTGTTGAGCGGGTGATGGCTTGCTTCATTGAACAGCACCATGACGATGCAGGTATTGTTTGGGAAGGACCATTATCACCATTCGATATTCACATAATCGAATTAAACGGTAAAAAATTCCCCAATGTAGCCACTGCTGCCGGTAATATTTACAAAGAACTTCAAGTTGAAGGATTCGAAGTATTATATGATGACCGAGATGAATCAGCCGGTATAAAATTTAACGATGCTGACTTACTTGGTATTCCTGTTCAAATAGTGGTCGGAAATAAAAATTTAGCTACAGGTGCAGTTGAAATCAAGGTAAGAAAGACAGGTGAAAGGAAGACCGTCGAGATAAAAGAATTAACTGCAACTTTAAAAAGTATTATAAGAAATCAATAAGCAAATGATAAATAAAGAAATGGTTTTAAAGGCAGATTTACATACACATACCACATACTCGGACGGCATACTTAAACCTGATGAACTCCTTTCTCTTGTAAAAGAAAAAGGGTTGTCGGCTATCAGTATTGTTGACCATGATACTCTTGACGGAAACCTTGTAGCTCAAGGAATTTGTTCCGATTATGGAATTGAAGTAATTATGGGCTGTGAGTTTTCGTGTTACGAAAATGGTAAGGAGTATCATCTGCTCGGTTATGGTTTTGACCCAACTGACAAACAAATCAATAATCATCTTGATAATTATAGAATTGCAAGACTGACAAGGGCTAAGCAAATTCATAAGAAGTTGGTTAATATCGGAGCCGGAATTTCGTTCGACGACATTCTAATCACTGCGGATAAAGCACCTGTTGCTCGACCACATATTGCTTCAGTATTAGTACAAAAGGGATATGCCGCAGATTTGAAAGATGCCTTCATGAAATTTCTTGGTGAAGGATGTCCGGCTTATTATCCAAAAGCAGTTTTCCCTGTAGAAATGGCTATTAAGATGATTAATAAAGCGAAAGGTGTTGCTGTATTGGCTCATCCTCGAAACTATATTGATCAGCCGACACTTTATAAATTTATTCAGTCTGGATTAGACGGTATTGAAGTTAATCATCCAAGTCATTCAGAAGAACAAAAGAAATTTTATCATTATGTAGCAAGCCAATATTGGTTGCTCGAAACCGGTGGTTCGGACTATCATGGCTCACGGGAGTTTGATGCCACTAATATAGGGAATTTTTTTGTGCCTTATTCAGTTGTTGAATCTATCAAATACCACACAAATCGTTTATTCTAATCATACAACAAGCAAACATTTTTCGGAATCAAAACTACAGTCGTTTATCAGTACAGGGAGTTCAAGACATCTTGCACATATTTCTACTAATAATCTTTCTAAAAATTGTCTGTTTTTCTTAGTAAATTCCGGTTGTTTAATAACGTTTTTAACGAAATGTTTAAATTTAATTTGAAAAGGCTCCTGAGCAAATAAGGTGAGATTATTTATGCCATGTTCATCCGTAGCCAACATTCTGAAAGCTATCCATGAGTTTATTATCGGTACAGGATCTTCACGTAAAAGATGAAATTTCTCGAACCTTTTTTGAAATTGATTAGGGAACGCATCGTTGAATAATTTGGAGCGATTTCTTAATCTATTCTTGACAATATCTGTAAACTCCTCCCTTCTTTCACTTAGAAATATATGAAGTTGTTTTTCATCAGTCAAGCCAAGATATTCAGCAAGAATTTTGTTATCATTTGACAAATATATTTTTACAGCATCATTTATTAATTTGCTCTGAGGCGAAAGTCTTGAAAGGCAACAACCCAATTCTTTGTCCCTATAGTTTCTGTGGTAAGTAATACGCTTATCAATATTCGGGTAAACTTCATCAAGTGCAGTTTGACTCTTCTCCGAACCATTTGTCAAGAATGAATTTGTCCTGATGTGCCTCACTTGCAAATTATTGAGCAAGTCTGTCCAACATTCGTGGGTTTCGCTCGACGCAACCCTATAATCAAGAACAAAACCTGTCATTGAGCAAATAGCGAACGCTACGAACATTTCATTAGAAACCGGAGAATTCCATGAACAATGAAACTTTTTGCCGGTTAGATAAATTTGCTTAGTATTACGAAAGGGTATTATATTGTCAATGTAATCATTCCAAATTGGTGTTTTTGAAAGGTAAGTTCTTATTTGATTATTTATCCTGACAGGCGATGTCGGATAATATTTCACGAGCTGTCTTGTAGTTTTACCTTCCAAATACAACCTTGCTATCCTATCCATGTCAACAAAATAGGATTTCATTCTAGATTCTGACCATGTTTTGTTACAGCTTGTGCATCTGTAACGCTGCACACCTTTGGGAGTCAATCCGTGTTTGGTTACAAATGAGCTCTTGCATTTAATACAAAGTTTATCTTTGTCCATTTATTCAACTCAATAATAAATAAAGGCACTAAAATATTTACAAATAAAATAAAATTCTTATTATAAACAAAATTATATATATTCATTTGTTGAATTTAGTTTTCAACATAAAAAAATATAAATACTCTTTTTATAATTAAAAAAGGATTCATCATATTCAATGAATCCCGTAAAAATATAAAAAAGTAATGTGGAAATATCTACATTCCGCGACGATATTTGCCGCCTATATCATAAAGAACTTTAGTAATTTGTCCCATTGTAGCATATTGGACAGTATTCAAAAGTTCTTCGAAAATATTACCGTTCTTGAGAGCAGTTTCACGCAATTTATCGAGAGCATGGTCTAACTGTTCTTTATTCTTATCTTTGAAAGCATCAACTTCATTGATTCTTTGTCTCTTTTCATCGTCGCTTGTACGAATTACTTGCATTGAATCAAACGGATTACTGTTATTTTCGTTTTGGAAAGTATTTACTCCTATTATCGGATACTCTCCCGATTGTTTCTGATATTCATAATACATTGATTCTTCTTGTATCTTAGAACGTTGGTATTGAGTTTCCATAGCACCTAAAACTCCTCCGCGTCTGGACAATCGGTTAAATTCCATAAGAACAGCTTCCTCCACCAAATCAGTAAGTTCTTCAATTATAAATGAACCTTGATTAGGATTTTCATTTTTCAACATTCCGAATTCTTTTGTCAGAATTAATTGAATAGCCATGGAACGTCTTACGGACTCTTCTGTTGGAGTAGTAACAGCTTCGTCATAAGAATTAGTATGCAGTGAATTACAATTATCGTAAAATGCAAGTAATCCTTGAAGAGTTGTTCGAATATCATTAAAATCAATCTCCTGTGCATGGAGTGACCTTCCGGAAGTCTGGATATGATATTTTAATCGCTGACTTTTTTCATTAGCACCATACCTGTATTTCATGGCTACTGCCCAAATTCTTCTTGCCACTCTTCCAATGACAGAATATTCAGGGTCCATACCATTTGAGAAAAAGAAAGATAAATTGGGTGCGAACTCATCTATTTTTAATCCGCGATTCAAAAAATATTCAACATAAGTAAAACCATTTGCGAGAGTAAAAGCAAGCTGGGTGATAGGATTTGCTCCTGCTTCAGCAATATGATATCCGCTGATAGATAATGAATAATAATTCATTATCTTATTACGAGATAAATATTCCTGTAAATCACCAATCATTTTCATTGCAAAATCAATTGAAAATATTATCGTATTTTGTGCTTGGTCTTCTTTAAGCATATCAGCTTGTACAGTACCACGAATACGTTTGAAAGTATCAACTTTCAATTGTTCTATTTCGGTTTCGGTCAGTTTTTTACCATCTTTCAGACACAACTCAAGTTCACGTTTAAATGCTGTCATGAAAAAGAAAGCCACCATTATAGGTGCAGGAGCGTTAATTGTCATTGATACTGAAGTTAACGGGTCTGTCAGATTAAAACCATCCATTAACTTATTCATATCATCAATATTACAAATTGAAACACCTGCTTCTCCAATTTTTCCGTATATATCCGGTTGAATAGCAGGATCTTCAGCATAAAGTGTGATACCGTCAAACGCAACAGACAATCTTTTGGCTTTATCATTTGCACATAAATAATGAAAACGTCGGTTTGTTCTTTCCGGGCTGCCTTCACCAGCAAACTGACGTTTCGGGTCTTCTGTCGTACGCTTGAAAGGGAAAACTCCGGCAGTGTATGGGAAAGCACCGGGGACATTTTCAAAATAATGAAATTTGATAAGGTTTGCCCAATCTCTGAAATTTGGCAGAGCCACTTTTGGTATAAGAGTCCCTGAGAGGGATTTATTATAAAGATTTATCTTGAATTCTTTACCCATTATGCTGTAATTGAGCTCATCATTAGTCATATCGGATTTAATTTTATCCCATGATTCAATAAATACTCTGGACTCTTCGCTCAATTCTTGATAGACATGTTCAAATCGTTTTCTGATTTCCTTAGATATATCTTCATCTTCGATAGAATCAGCTGAAATCATCAGACTATATGCTTTTTCTGCAAGCTCTACTTGATGTAATGCTCTATTTTTGTAATTTCGTACAGTTTCTGATATTTCAGAAAGATAAGATATTCTTTCATGACTTATTAAACCATTATATCTATCGAATTTAGTAGGTAGAAGGCTCACGATATCATGATTTATTATCACATCGGGATTTGTAGAATTGACAATTGAGAGCATATCCACATATAATCTGTTTACCCCCGGATTGTTGAACTGATTGCTTGAACAAGCGTACACGGGCAATTCCAGTTCGTCCAACGGAATAGATTTATCTATTTTCAGATTTCTGTTGCGGAGAAAATGTATTTTCACTTCACGATACGCATCTTCAGAGCCACTCTTCTCGAATTTATTTATTGCAACAAAATCAGCAAGGTCAAGCATGTCAATTTTTTCTAATTGGGAAGGTGCTCCAAATTCCGATGTCATTACATAGAGAGATTTGTCAACTAATGATATTACATTACTATCCCCCTGCCCAATTCCGCTTGTTTCAACAAAAATTATATCAAAACCGCAAGATTTTAAAGCAAGTATAGAATCCTGCAAGCTGAGAGAAATTTCCGATTTACTCTTTCTTGTCGCAAAACTTCTGAAAAATACTCTGTTATTATAAGTCTGGTTATAACGAATCCTATCACCTAACAGAGCTCCTCCGGAAGTAGATTTTGAAGGGTCAACAGCGAGTATTCCGATTTTAACATCAGTAAAAGCGAGGAATTTGCCGATAATTTCATCAATCAATGAACTTTTACCGCTACCACCTGTCCCGGTGACGCCAAATACAATTGATTTTTGCTTGTCGTATTTTCTGTATAATTCTACAAGTTTATTCCTGATAGAGTCATCATCATTATCTTCTATGAATGTAAGTTGTTGGGCAATTGACAGAATATTATCTGTGGAATTTTCTTTAATAATTTTTTCATCCGGAATATTCGAAGGTTCATTCAACTCAAGCTTATTATTAATTCTATCTATTATATCATCGGCAATACCATCTATACCAATTTTCTGACCATCAATAGCATGATAAATACGAGAGACACCGTATCTTTCCAAATTCTCAATTTCAGAAGGAAGTATAACTCCTCCCCCGCCTCCAAATATGAGTATATCCGATGCACCATATTCTTTTAGTAAATCAACCATATATTTAAAATATTCATTATGTCCACCTTGATATGAGCTGACAAGAATAGCGTCAGCATCCTCCTGTAGTGCAACAGTAACAACCTCCATTACACTGCGGTTATGACCAATATGTATAACTTCGGCACCTCTTTTTTGGAGTAAACGTCTAAATAAATTAACGGATACATCATGTCCGTCAAATAATGCCGCAGCCGTAACCACTCTAATTTTATGCATTCTATCTCCGATATTTCAAATCAAATTATTTTAATAAACTGCGTGAAATTACAAGTCTCTGAATTTCACTCGTCCCTTCATAGATTTCACAGATTTTTGCATCGCGATAATAACGTTCTACATTGAAATCTTCAGTATAACCATAACCTCCATGAATTTGGATAGCACGATTAGCACAAAACATAGCTGTCTCAGATGCGTCAAGCTTAGCCATTGCTGCTTCTCTGTTGTAATCCATTCCTTCTTGTTTTAATTTTGCGGCTCTCCAAGTCAATAACCATGCAGCTTCATATCTGACCCACATATCTGCAACCATCCATTGAATTGCTTGGAAGTTGGCAATAGGCTGGTCGAACTGATGTCTTTCCTTGGCATACTTGATTGAGTCTTCAATAGCAGCACGAGCAATACCAAGAGCCTGCGCTGCAATACCTATTCTTCCGCCGTCGAGTGTTGTCATAGCAACTTTAAATCCTTTATTCAATTCACCGAGCATATTTTCCTGTGGCACTACCACATTTTCGAGAATGATTTCTGTTGTAGAAGATGAGCGAATTCCAAGCTTCTGCTCAATTTTTCCTATTTTATAACCGGGGGTTTCTTTATCAACAATAAATGCTGTAACACCTCTTGTTTTTAAACTTGGCTCTGTAGATGCAATAAGTACGAAGACATCGGCTTCTTTACCATTTGTAGCGAACAATTTGGAGCCATTTAGTACCCAGTTCTTTCCATCATATTTTGCAGTTGTTTTCGTAGCACCGGAATCTGATCCTGCATTAGATTCAGTTAATGAAAATGAACCGATTTTTTGACCACTCAACAGACCGGGTAAATATTTTTGTTTCTGCTCCTCTGTTCCAAACCTGTAAATCGGGTCGCAGACGAGAGAAGAATGGGCAGAAACAATGACTCCGGTTGAAGCACACCAGCGAGACAATTCTTCTACAGTCAAGAAATAGGAGACGAAATCCATACCTGCGCCACCATACTCTTCAGGAAAGGCAACTCCCATCAAACCCATTTCTGAAGCCTCTGATATTATCTCTGTTGGAAATCTGTGATTTCTCTCGTTTTCGGCTGCAACTGGTGCAATTTTTTCTCTGCCGAATTTGCTAACAAGTTCTTTAAGCATTATTTGTTCTTCAGTAAGAAGATAGTTCATATTGACTCCGGATTAATTTTTCAATATATGTTCATTAGTCAATATATAACTATTTATTATATGAAATATTTTATTTTAATTTCTTTTGGTAAATTATTTTTTTTATAGTAGTTCATTCTTTGATTATTCATCATATATATCAAATCCCCAAATGAGTAGTAGTATATCTTAAAT
>JBAYPL010000082.1:0-10725 GCA_041677745.1 Kapaibacterium sp. (SeqCode) | reverse complement strand
TTAATATTTGAATTTATTAAGAGCAGCCGCTGGTGGACCCGCAATCTTCACAAACAGTACAACTTCCGTTTCTTTTAACACGCATTGAGCCACAGTTGGTGCAATGCTCGCCTGTATAGCCGAATGATTGAGCTTCGCTGCTGCTGCCGACCTTTATTTGTTGTGCCATACCGTTGTTGTTTTCAGTATGTTGAGAGCTTCCGACCGTAACGAGTTCGGATTCTTTCTGTTCATCTATATTTATAGGTCCTGATGATAAAGTATTAGACTCAACGGCGTCATCTTTTGGAAGAGATTGGTTAAAATTCGGAGCTTTCTTTTCACCGTTTCGATTTTCATTAGGTTCATCAACAGCTTTGACATGAATGAAATCTTCCCTGTGAAGATAATCATATCCAATTGAGCGGAACACATAGTCGAGGATAGAAGTAGAATTTTTGATAGCTTCATGTCCCTGTACCGGTCCGGAAGGTTCAAATCTTGTGAAAGTAAAAGTATCTACTAATTCATCAAGTGGAACACCGTACTGCAAGGCTTTTGATGCAAGTATTGCAAAGCTGTTTAACAGTCCTCTGAATGAGGCACCTTCTTTGTACATATCAATAAAAATTTCACCTAAGGCACCATCTTCATACTCGCCTGTTCTCAGAAACACCTTATGACCGCCGACAACCGCCTCTCGTATATGCCCATGGCGTTTCTTAGGTAATTTATGTCTTACGAGTTTATAATTAACTCTATCTGCAATAATCTCTTGAACTTCATTCGGACCTTTTGTTTCGTCGAGAGTATTTTCGTCTCCGAGGGCTACTACTTCGTCCAAATCTTTCAGGTTTGAAGAGTTTAGAGGCTGTGATAATTTAGAGCCGTCTCTATATAAAGCAATTGCTTTGAGCATAGATTTCCATGACTTGACATGCAATTCGCTGATTTGTGACACAGTAGCCTCAGCAGGCATGTTTACAGTCTTGGAAATGGCACCGGAAATAAATGGTTGGGCAGCTGACATTATACGTATATGAGCCATATAATCAATATAACGTTGACCTTTTTTGCCGCATTTATTAGCAGTATCGAATATCGGAAGGTGTTCAGGCTTCAAATGAGGAGCACCTTCAAGCATCATCGTACCGCAAACATAATCATTAGCTTCGTCAATTTGGCTGTCGGTAAATCCTAATCCTTTTAGTAATTCAAATGAATTATCATCAATTTGCTGCTTGGTGAATCCGATATTTAGGAGAAAATCTTCACCCAATGTCCATTTATTGAAAGCAAATTTGATGTCAAACACATTGTCGAGTTGTTTTTCGATAATATCAATTTTATCATCGCTGAATCCTTTTTCTTTCAGTGACTTCTTGTTTATATGAGGACAAGCAATCAGAGTACCACTACCCTTGGAGTATTTTTCAATTTCATCAATTTGATGTTCAGAATAATTTAATTTAGTGAGAGCTTTTCTCACAGATTGATTAACAATTTTAAAATAACCGCCGCCGGCAAGTTTTTTATATTTAACAATTGCAAAATCGGGTTCTATGCCTGTAGTATCGCAATCCATAACAAGTCCTATAGTTCCGGTGGGAGCAATAACTGAAACCTGGGCATTTCTGAAGCCATAATCTGTACCAAGCCTAAGAGCCTCATCCCAGCAATGTTTTGCAGATTCAATAAGGTATTCAGGTACATACTTCGAATTGATGCCCATTGGTCTTATGGAAAGGTCCTCATATTCCGAAGGAGCGGCATTGTAAGCAGCTCTTCTATGATTACGAATGACCTTAAGCATGGCATTTTTGTTATTTTGATAATCGGGGAATGCTCCTAATTCTTTTGCCATTTCGGCTGAAGTAGCATAAGATTGTCCTGTTAGTATGGCAGTGATTGCTCCTGTCCATGATAAAGCTTCAGGTGAATCATAAGGAATCCCGTTAACCATAAGTAGGGTACCGAGATTGGCATAACCTAATCCCAAAGTACGGAACTTATAGCTGAGCTCTGCAACCCTCTGAGAAGGGAATTGTGCCATGAGTACGGAAATTTCAAGAACCATTGTCCATAATTTGACTGCGTGTTTGAAATCTTCGACCTTAAATGTGTCCGAATCGTCATCATAAAATTTCATGAGGTTTAAACTTGCAAGGTTGCAAGCTGTATCATCAAGGAACATATATTCACTGCAAGGATTGCTGCCGTTTATTCTTCCGGAGTTGGGACAAGTATGCCATTCGTTGATAGTCGTATCGAACTGTAATCCCGGATCTGCACTCTTCCAAGCACAAAGATTTATCTTTTCCCATAAGTCTCTTGCTCTTACTGTTTTGGCAGTTTCACCCGACTTCCGCCAGTGGAGTTCCCACATCTCGTCATTTTCAACAGCATTCATAAACTCATTTGTAACCCTGACAGAGTTGTTAGAGTTTTGTCCGCTTACTGTAAGATAAGCTTCACCTTCATAATGAGTATCAAAAACAGGGAAATCAATCTTAGTAAAGCCTTGTCCGACAAGGTCGAGTATCCTTTTTATGTGATTCAAAGGAACACCTCTGTTGAGTGCTTTCTGTACGAGAGTCTTTAAGTTGTTATTAGTAGTAATATCAGAACCATTGGTTATAGCTTCATCGAGGATAGCATTCATGAAAGTAGAACTTACACGAGAGCCGGCTACGAGTGAAGCTACCTTCTCCTCTTCTTTGGCTTTCCACTGGATAAATTCTTCAATATCCGGATGGTCAATATCCACTATTACCATCTTTGCGGCTCTTCGTGTTGTACCACCTGATTTGATGGCACCCGCTGCTCTGTCAAATATTTTCAAAAAGCTCATTAACCCGGATGAATAACCACCGCCCGAAAGTTTTTCTCCAGCGCCGCGAAGATTGGAAAAGTTAGTACCGGTACCGCTACCATACTTAAAAATCCTTGCTTCACGAGTAGCCAAGTCAAAAATTCCGTTCTCTCCGACTAAATCATCATTTATTGACTGGATAAAACAAGCATGTGGTTGTGGGCGACTGTAAGCATCAGGACTTTGAACTATTTTTTCGCTTACCGGGTCAACATAATAATGTCCCTGCTTACTGCCGGTTATATTGTAAGCAAAGTTTAATCCGGTGTTAAACCATTGCGGTGAGTTGGGTGCACACATTTGTTTTAATAACATATATGCTATCTCATCATAAAAGATTTCCGCATCTTTAGCAGTGTCAAAGTAATTATGCTTTTCACCCCAAAATCTCCAAGCACCTGCCAATCTGTGAACCACTTGTTTGACTGAGTTTTCGGAACCGGTTTCTTGCTCACCTTTCTCATTTAGGATTGCATTGCCGGCTTCGTCAAACTTAGGTACTCCAGTCTTCCTGAAATATTTCTGTGCAAGAATATCGGTTGCGAGTTGCGACCAACCGGTCGGCACTTCGATGTCTTTCATGTCAAAAACTACCGAACCATCGGGATTCCTTAGAACTGATGACCGCCGCGTATATGTAAACAAGTCAAATGGACTTGTACCTTCTTTCGTAAAACGTCTTTGAATTTTCATAGAACTTGATTTTTATATATAATAAATTAATTTTCTCTTTGTTTAAATTTTTTAAAGACAAAATTTCAATAGGCTCGATATATGGTTTAAACCTTCGAAAGTCCGTCTGTAACAAGCTTCTGCTTATATCACTTCGTAATTAAAGTGCTCAAAATATTACCTTGATTGCCGTTAATATATATATTATACTAATAGTTATAACAAGTCAGCAAAACAACGTAAATTGCAAAAAGCTGAGTTCCAAAATAATAAAATTATTACATTTTTTGTTCATAAAGTTTTCAACACGCCAGTTTTTTGTAAAATTATAATCATGTAATTTGACGATTTCAAGAAAAATTATTCTTATTGAATGTCGAAATACTTTGTGTAATTGTGGGTATCTATCATGTACATTGACCAAATTATTACAGGGTTCTCAGATTCGGTTAGTACAAAATAATTTGTCATTATAAATAGCAATAATCTTCTTTCAGATAATTAATTAGAAATGATGTAAATTAAACTGTCAACGAGGATTTTTTTAACTGATTAAATAATCTGAAAATGAATTTACCAACACGCTGTTTAAAAAAAGATATTGTCGGTCTGAATACATCTGAGAATAATGAACCAATACAAAATCAGAGTGTATTCAGACCGACAATATAATAAATAATCAACTTACTCTTATGACAAACCGAGTTCAGCTTTAGCAAAAGCACAAGCCATTTTCAGAGTTGGTGCATCAATTTGCATCTCCAACTTAGTTTGGATTTCTCTTGAACCAATATCAGGTTGTTTTTTTATACATGCTTTAATCTTATTATAAACAGCATCGGGTACCAATTCTTTCCTTGGCAGCTCGTGACCTGCTTCAATAATTTCGACAACGTAATTAGCCGTCATTGTCAAATTGCCTGCGAACAATCGTGTCTTTATGGTGTCGAAAGTTTCACCTTGCGAAAGGAGTTTGAGAGCATCCTGCGCTACTTTAGAGACTTTTTGTTCTTTTGGATTAAGTTTAATTTTAGCGAGCTCATGAAGGAATAGTCTTGCAAATTTTTGTACAAACAACTGACTAACTCCTGACACATTCTTCAGGTCATATTCTGTTTCAGGCATTACCTCTGCAATTTTCCTCATAGCAACATCACTAATTATGCCACGAGGTACGACTCCTGCATTCTCTGCGATTTCTCTGCGAAGAGTAACCAGTTTATTAAAAATAATCTCGCTTTTTGTCTTATCTTTTTCTATCCTTGCCATATTAATTGACTGCTCCGGAATATGCTTTAAAAATTCTGCACCTGTCTGAGTAATCGAAATTCTACTTTTGTATTTATCTTCAAATTCAATTAATCTGCTTTTATTTAAGTTGTTAAGTTCTGTATTTACAATAATTGTTTTAGTTCTCTTATCGGAATAATCCCCGATATTACTGATTATATCAGATAAGTTATTTTTCAAATCCTGTAATTCGATATTGCCGCCTTTTTCATTTATGACATGAAGCAGCTTATATTTAAGATAATTTATTTTAGACGAAGACAAGCGATTTTTCTTTTTAACCGGCTTACAAGAAGAACATCTTCCGCATATACCGTCAAACTCATAGTCGTTGAAATACTCAAGAATAAAATTTCTTTTGCACTTAGATGTGTAAGCATATTCTTCGACTACATCAAGTTTTTTTATTGCGAAAGCAGCCCTTTTTGAAAGCTCATCGGTATCGGATTTAAGTTCGTCTAAATTACCAAATTCACGATTAAATTGATAACCTGCGGATTCACCGCTACTTTTATAGCTTATCATGCCTAAAATCTGCATAGATTTGATAAGTTCATCAATATCACTTTTAGAAGCTCCGTGTTTGATTACAGGCTCCTTAGGATCGAAACTTACGAAGTTTTTGAAAACTTCGGAGCTGACACTACGTAATAATGCTTCAATAGTAGTCTTTCTGCTGTCTGAAGAATTATCGAAGTATTCTGACAGCCGCTCACGGGAACAATCAATTCTCAATTGTGAATTATTTTTGTAAGTTCCTTTTATGATATAAGATTTTCTTTCGAGTAATCCATACACGGAGTTTACCGACCTGTAATCAAGACCTAACTTATTTGCAAGGATTGCAGGTTCGGGGAGAGTAAACTCATTATTATTTTCAAAATATTTATTTCTAGCCAATGATGAAAGTTCATCGGTGACAGTAGTAATTGTTCTTTCTTCCGGGTAAGTTGACCTGATAAAGAATTCCGGTAATTCTCTGTCGCCATCGCTGACAAGCAGATAACAATTTGAGGGATTCCCGTCACGTCCTGCACGTCCGGCTTCCTGATAGTATGCTTCGAGAGTAAGAGGTAAATCCACATGAATAACATTTCGGACATCATCTTTGTCAATACCCATTCCGAAAGCATTAGTAGCCACGATGACTTTTGTCTTGCCACTGATGAATCTGTCCTGCACGGCATTTCTTAAAAGTACTTTCATGCCTGCGTGGTAAGGTTCGGATTTAATACCTAAAGCATTAAGCTCACTCGAAAATAATTCTACTCTTCTTCTCGAACCGGCATATATGATTGTTGAGCCTGAATTTGTAGAACTTACTATGTCGGCTGTTCGTTGATACTTATCATCGGCGGCTTCGGTAAGGTAATTTAGATTTGTCCTGTCGAATCCTTTGACGATTTTGACCGGATTAGTCATCCTCAATGAATTTATGATATCATCTTGTACATTTTTTGTTGCAGTAGCGGTTAATGCTATTACCGGACAACGAGGTATAAACTCAAATATCCTGTTTATATTCATGTAAGCAGGTCTGAAATCGTGTCCCCATTCGGATATACAGTGAGCTTCGTCCACTGCTATAAACGAAATTTCTATATTTTTCAGCAGTGACAAAAAATAATTGCTCGATAGCCTTTCCGGAGCAACATATAATAATTTATAGTTACCGGCGATGACCTCTCTGATTCTCTCATTGATGTCGGCATAAGACATTGTGCTGTTAATTGATACAGCCGGTATCCTGCCGCCGTAAAGACTGTCAACTTGGTCTTTCATCAGCGCTATAAGAGGTGAAATTACTATGCTTGTACCATTCATTAAAGTTGCCGGCAGCTGATAACATATTGATTTTCCTCCACCGGTCGGCATCACGGCGAGAGTATCTCTACAAGCTAAAACTGAACGTATAATCTCTTCCTGTCCGGACCTGAATTTATCATATCCGAAGTATTTATTGAGCATTATATTCAGTTGGTTCATCTTGTTTAGAATTTGCAAACAAAAAGAACACAAAAATAAGGAAAAAAATTGAAGTAATTGGCAAATTAAATTAATTATGTCTTTTTTTATTTCAAATTATGATAAAATTTTATATGTTATCACTCAGGATGAATGTTGAATATCAAGCTATAAAAAATCCAAATCTCCATTAAGAATAATATGAGATTTGGATATTTTACTCTAATTTCCGAAATATGTATCTACTTAGCAAATTTAAACGATAAATTTTTGTTGGGATACTATTGCTCCGTATTGTTTAATAAATCAACGATTCTGAGAAATAGGTGATCAGGATTAGGTGTACCTTGAAGATTGTAAAATACTACTATCGTCCTGTCCATTTTAGTGTGTCGCATCATTACTGAAGTAAATCCGGGGAGTCCGCCGTTATGACCCCACATTTCAGTTCCGGCGTAAGAATAAACAGCTTTGCCGTATGTGAGTGTAGATCCTGTAAATGTCTTCCCTTCAAAAATTTGTGAATGCAGAGAGTCAGAAATCATATCGCCGTCAATCAGCATTGTAACCCACTTTTTGACATCATATATGTCAGATATAATAGCTCCGGCTGCTCCTGCCCAAGTAAGATCAAAGAATTCGGTTACGTCAATATCATATTCTCCCGTTCCGCTTCCATCAGTTTCATAGCCATGTATGTAGTGGTTGTTTGGCATCTTATTGTCAGTAGGATAATACGTGTTTTTCAAATCATATTTCTCGAACAGCTTGCTTTTTAAAACTTCGCCCAATGGTTGTTCATCAATTGTTTCAATGATGCCGCCCAAAAGCACTGTATTCGTGTTGCTGTACTTCAAATCAGTACCCGGTGTAAAATAATAGTCATATTTAGCGGCAATATCAATCTTTTCTTCAATTGTCCACTTATGCAACGGATCATTTAAGAAGATGTTATCAAATTCAGAAGTTTCGGTGAAATTATAGATACCGCTTGTCATGTCACAGAGCATTTTGATAGTAACAGACTCTGCATTTGGAAAGTCGGGATAAAATTTGCTTAACTTGTCATATAAAGACAATGTTTTCTCGTCCACAAGTTGCAAAATCCTTGTGACAACAAATGACTTAGTGTTGCTGCCAATTCTGAATAGTTGGTTTGGTTCAAAAGGTACGGAACCTGACAACTCTGACACACCATGTCCCTTTACATAATTCAAGTTCAATCCTGCGTCCCAGATTCCGACAAGCATCCCCGGTAATTTTGTGTCTGTGATTATAGAATCACAAATTCTGTCAATTTCATTTATAAGCTCCTTGTTCTCCGGAGGGTTTGACACTCCGTCATCACTACAAGAAATTAGCAAATGGAATAGAAAGACAGCTAAAAACATCGAAACATTTTTAATGAAAGTATTCATAAAATTTCCAAATGATTTTTAATAATGTAAGAATCAATATTACAAAATTAAATAAAAAAATTATTATTGGAGACATAATTATTCGGAAGAATAAAAAAATACTTCGTCTATGCAAATTAAGTAAGATTACTAGATAATATTACGTACATATTACTTATGCCGGAAATTATGAGTGGTAGCATGATAATTGTTCCTTAGATATTTACTTACACAAAGATTGACAATATATTTAATAGAAATGAGAACCCGAATCATGCTTTTTAATGTTTACCAAAAATAAAAATAACTAACCGGTTAATAATAATTAACTTATTAAATTTCCGGATAGTTATTTATTTATGTATTATCATCGAAATAAGAAAGACTTAAATCATCTGCTACTTATAGAAGAATATTAAGAGATTACTTACCTGACAGCTTCTTGATTTCTTTGAATAAGACCTTCTCGTCGCCGGGAGCATAACCATTGTGTTCCCAAATAATCTCACCATCACCGTTGATTAAAAAAGTATGAGGAGGATTATTGACATTGAGAGCACGACGAAGGTCACTATTCTCATCAAGGTAAACATCATATTTCCAGTTTCTGCCTCTTACAAAAGGAGCTACTTTACTGCTATTTCTGGTATCATCAATCGAAACAGCGATAATTTTAACACCTGTTTCTTTCTGCCAATCCGGGTATAAGTCATGGATTGTATTAAGCTCAAGCAAACAAGGCTTGCACCAAGTTGCCCAGAAATTAATCACTATTGGTTTACCGTTATTATGAAAATCTGATGTTGATACTTTTGCACCTTTAAGATTTTTCACCTTGATATTTGGAAGCTTTTTACCTGATGGTTCAGAAGCAGATAAAAGGCTTACTGTGAGTAAGCAGAGAATTGCAATCATAGAGATGTATGCAAATTTTTTCATTTTTTTTTCCTTTACAGTAACTTTTTTACAAACACATACGTTATATATTAATAACGAAAAAATTGACATTTTGTTAAACTTATAAATATAAAAGTATGAAAAAATATTTACTTTATACCGTTTTTTTTCTTGCATCGGCAGTAGGGGCATCAGCTTTGCCATTGGAGATATTCAATCAGCAAGATACGGTAATAGGAACAATCCACGATGAAGAGTTGATTTGTTATGCACAAATCAGAAATACTTCTGATGCAGAAGTAGAGTTTGGATTAAGTATGGATTTTGTCGAATTAACATCAGGGCATGTAGCTGCTGTTTGTTGGAACCAATGTTTTGATTTTACTGATCAGGTTTTCATTTCACCATGGAACTTTAAAATGGATGCTGGTGCAGAGAGCGGTCCTACTCAGTTTTCAGGTCACTTAATGTCGTACAAGCTTATTTCATCGGAACCTCTGTTATATACAAATCCGGTTGCCGGCACAACTATTGTAAGATATACGTTTTTCCCGATTGGAGACGAAAACGGTGGCAAATTAGAGCATGTCGTAGTTTTTAAAGTTACTGACCCTGCAAGTATAGATAATGATTTGAAATACAGAATTTCAGAAATCTACCCTAACCCAAGCAGTGATTTAATAAATATCGAATTCGATGATGACGTCCAAAGTAACTTAACTGCATCTATTTATGATATAAGCGGTAATCTAATGTACAGTACAGATATTGTAAGCGGAACAACAATTAAGAGTATGGATGTAACAAATCTTCAAAACGGTACCTACTACTTAAGTATAAGAAAAGGTAATCTGTTAAGAAATATGAAGTTTACTGTATCAAGATAAATTGATGAATATCAAAATTTCAGAAATCCCTGTCATTGATAAGCAGGGATTTTTTTATTGAACTAATAATCAATATTGTCCGAAGAAAAGCAGGAGGTGCCTTATACAGTATTCCCGGAACGCATAATAACATTATCCTGAATAAACAAGGTTAAACAATATGTACAAATATGCAAAGAAATCAAGGGTCACTGCTATAAGTCAAGCAGATGATGTAAATACACTTTATGAAATTCTAACGAAACCCTGATTTTGCTTGTGAAGCATTGAATACGACAGACTATCGTTTGTAATTGTTTAAACAACAATGAGTAAACTATGGGTGGAACTTATGAAAATCAAAATATCTGAGAACTTTTTTAAGTACTAACGGTTATATTCAGTCATTTTGTTATTTTTATCTGACAGTGGTGTACAAAGAAATTTATATTTCAAAATTTGAAAAATTAATTATAAAAATATTGTTTTATTAAGTACATTTACCTATATTTACATTGCTTTTTTATAATCAAAAATATTTAAATTTCTGAAAGTGATAGAATATTTTGATTATCAATTGATTGAAAAAAATAATACAATAAATGTCGGTAAGAGTAAATCTATATTTTTTCATAATATTAGCATCCGTTGTAACGAACTATTGCATGTCAAAAGCGTTTGAAACGACTTATCATGATGTAGATTTTACCAAACTTGATGTAGATAATGGCTTGTCACAAAACTCCGTATCCGACATTTATCAAGACAAACAGGGTTTTATTTGGAT
>JBAYPL010000081.1:0-10729 GCA_041677745.1 Kapaibacterium sp. (SeqCode) | reverse complement strand
TTAATAAAATAAATACCTCTTTCGATATCAATTGAATTTAAGTCAAGCCTGTCAGAATTTAATCTGTCAAACCTTTTTACGAGTCTGCCTCGAATGTCATAAATATATACTTCTGGATTTTTGAAAACTTTGTTCAATCCTTTGATTTCAACGATGTTATTCGGATGAGACACAAATGTTAAATCAGCAAAATGATTTTCAGAATCTTCACTCACATCGGTATGATTATCATAAATTTTATGATAAGCTTTCCCCAAGTCTATCATTCTGCCAATATTTTCAGAGGGCGGTGAATTACTGTTAGTACCTGTTTCATATAATAATTCACGCATCTCATTTGGACCGAGTTTATTTCCACTTAATTCGTAATAAATTCCCTGTAAGGATGTAACAGCTGCTGCACATAAAGCAGAAGCACCGGAAGTGCCACCGTAATTATTCGTATAATCTCTTCGATTACCTGAATTCTTGTCGGTAAACAAAGCCCCGTAACCGGATGTAGTTATTGCTCCTCCGGCAGAAAACAAATCTATTCTTGAACCGTAGGGTGAAAATGAATAACGTCTCAAATTGTTCAGATTTGCAGCAGCTACGAGAATTGAACCGCAATCTCTCAAGTTTCTGTCAAATCTCTCGTTCAGAAAGTTTGTATCAAGATTTATCCCACCGTTACCGCCGGGCTCTATTACTATAATGCCTTTATCTGTTGCATATTTGATGGCATCATAATTTGCATCATAGTAGGATACCGGTCCTAATTTTAAGCTCTGGGGATAAGGAAGTGAAGTCTGTTGCTCTATTAGCAGAATATCACCGTATTCCAATTCATCAGCTGCATTTTTTATTGCATTTGCAACACTATAATTACTGCAATCAATTGCATGGCAAGGATAAGCAATATATACTTTTGATTCCGGAGCCATTCCGTTTATACCTTTGTCATCACGGATTCCACAAAGTAATCCAAGAGTAGCTGCACCATGGTCTTCCCATGTTTTGTTTGGAAAGGAGCCGTTAGGATTGATATAAGAAAATTTACTGTCGTCATAATCTTCATGCCCTTCAATTACAGAATACTCAACATCGCAATAGCTTACGCCTGCTCCTGTTGCTCCGGCAATATTCTTCACTTCTTCGTAAGCCATCCCAATAGGTGCCGGGTTAAGGTAGGTTTGCATTTCAGAAAAATCAGGTGTTTCAGTTGGAGGTTTTACTGGAAATGGTTCAAAATACGCTATATGAATTTCCGCTGATAAATTTAAATAGTATGCAATACTTATGGCTTTGCTGATATCACTTGTGTCTAAGACTAATATCCAGTATTTCAATAACTCGGTAACCGAAGATTGTCTCTCCCCAATTGATATACTCGACTCATAATTATGATTAAAATCAAAATATGATTTTACTTCCTTTGAGTTTTCATTGAAATATTGTATCAGGGTATCGCTGATTTGAAACTCCCTTGTTTTGATTACTAATCTGCTTATATTAAGCCCGTCTGTATTCAGAGTGTAATCCTGCGGAAAATAATTCCTATCTGAGGAATATGAAGTTTCATACCCCATAAACAATAGTAAACATAAGAACAGAAATAACATAATTATGGCACTTTATATTATTTTTAATATTTTGATTAAAGACAACTAAAAGATAAAAAGGTTACATTTTTCAACAATTTCTTCGTATTTTGAAAAAATATGAGCATCTCCCCTATTTTTATGTTGAAATTGATTTCAACACATTTTTTTTATTTAACAAATTAATATTATATTACATAGATTTATTTGTCACGAAATAAAAAAAACATGAGAGAAATAGTATATCATTCGCAATTTGAAGCTGAAGATAAATACTGGTGGTTTGTCGCACGCAATAGAATTTTAGAAAAAACCGTTAGATCATTTTGTGATTTGCACCCAAATTTTAACATGCTTGATGTCGGTTGTGGAACAGGCGGTTTCGCCACACTTTTAAAAGATGATTGTAATGTTATTGGAATTGACACATCAGATACGGCGCTTTCATATTCACGTAAACGCGGAATAAACAACTTACATAATTGTCTTCTCAACGAGTTTGACTCGTCTATGTATGGAACTATCAATGCAATTACAATGCTTGATGTCATCGAGCATATTGAAGATGATAAATCAGTTGTCAAAGATGCTTATGATTTATTGCCGAGTGGCGGTATTATGATTGCTTCTGTTCCGGCTTATCAATGGCTGTGGAGCAGACATGATGAAATACACATGCACTACAGACGATATACTATTCCTAACTTTAAACGACTTTTCACGGATGCGGGATTCAAAGTCATGTACAATTCATATTATAATTCAATTTTATTATTGCCTGCGGTTTTAAAAAGAATTATGGATAAGATTACCGGTGGAGATCAGAAGAATGATGCACCGATTGACGAAGTACCGGAATTCATCAACTCACTGTTTACCAAAATATTTCTTATCGAAAAGAATTGGATACCTAATCTAATGTTACCATTCGGACTTTCAATAATACTTGTTGCAAAGAAAATGTAAATCAAATAAAGACAAATAATTATGAAAAAAAATCAGAAGAAAGAGAATTTGAAAAATACCGAAGTTCAAATACAGGAATTTCCGAACATTTATTTCTTAGGATTATTTCTTTTAACTACGGTAATATTTTTTTTCGGGCAGTTGTTTGGGAACTCATTTTTCTGGGAGGATTTTGTTGAATACGTATATCCCGTACAAACCTATGCAGCTGTTGCTGCCGGTCAAGGTTCTATTCCCTTCTGGAATCCCTATGCATTCAGTGGAATGCCTTTCATAGCCGACTTACAAGTTGGATTTTTCTATCCATTCAACAGACTTTTATTTTTGTTTATTGATTCCGATGGACATCTATCAGTATGGGGATTGCAATTCATAATTATACTACACTTCTTTATTGCTCAGATTACATTTTATTACTTGATGAGGTATAAAAAAGTAAGTAGTTTAGCTGCAGCAATAGGTGCCATAGGATATACATTTTCGATGATGATGATTTGTCATGTAATACACCCTATGATAGTTTATCATCTTGCCTGGTTTCCTCTGATATTTATGTTCTTTATCAGAGCATTGGATGAGCATGACTACAGATACGGTATCGCATCCGGATTAATTCTCGGCATAACAATGCTTTCCGGACACCCTCAAACCACACTTTACCTTGCATTCTTTCTCGGTATATACTTATTATGGTACATATCTGATAATTTTCGAGCTCCTGATAAGAAAATTTTGCTTTTGTCTGTTGTTTCAGCTGTAATAGTTTTTATTGTGGCTCTTGGAGTATTCCAAATTCAGTTTTTGACTTCGAGTGAACTGGCTGATTTATCACTCAGAGCCGAGATGACTGTTGAAAAGAGTGCTGAGGGCTCTCTTGAATTTCAGCAGATTACAAATTTTGTCAATCCTCACCAATTTGGAAAAATTAGTGGAGATGATGTAAACCAAGCCAACTTTAATATGAAACTTGCAAATGGTGAACCGGCACCGTATTTCTATTATTGGGAAACTGCTTTTTATTTTGGTGTAGTTGTATTCTTACTTGGATTAATTGGAATTGTTGCCTGTAAAAAGAATAAGTTTATTCAATTCTTGCTCATCATGACAGCTCTCGGATTGCTTCATGCATTAGGTTCGAACTTTTTCATCCACGGGATATTTTATGAACTGCCATTTTTCGGGCAATTCCGAAACCCAGCTCGAATGATGGTGTATGTTGTTTTTGCTTTCAGTATTTTCGCTTCATTCGGATTTGATAAACTTTTCAAATCAACTTACAATGAAATGATAATAAGCATAATAATATCAGCATCTTTAGTTGCATTGTTGATTTTAATAGCATTTTCGAGCGTAAGTACAGGTGATGTCCCGATGAATACAGCACTGATGAGCTTACTATATTTTGCTATTTCGATAGCCATCATATTCATGATATCAACTCGTAAAATCGGATTCACTTTATCAGGTCTTCTTTTGATATTAATACTTTTCATGGACTTGTATTTAGCCGGTGGTGATTTTAATGCTTCTAAGGAAGACCCGCAGTTAACATATAAAATGGAACAGAACATGCTGAAATCATTTAAGCCCAATCCGCCGGATGATATTTTCAGAGTAAATACACGTTCCTATTCCCCACCCTATATGGCAACTAAAAGGAATCAAGGTATGATTGACAGATTCATGAACACAGAAGGATATAATCCTTTGGTTTTACAGCGAGTGAATCCTTCCTTGAATGAAACTGATGAAATATATGACTTACTAAATGTAAAATATATTTTAAAATTTGATACAAGTACCAATCAGCCGTATTTTGAAGAGAATCATGACAGATTGCCAAACGCTTGGTTGGTAAATCGAGCCCATATCTTCCCTGCCGATCAAGTAGGTGAAAAAATGAAAAAAGGAAGTTTTGACTTTAGTAAAGAGGTTATTCTTGAAGAACCTTTAAAAATCAAGCTCAATTCTGACGAGGAAATTAAATCAAAAGTAGTTTGTAAAGAATACAAAACAAATTACTTACGGTACGAAATACTAAATCCTGAATCAAATGTGGTACTTGTTTTATCAGAAATTTGGTATCCTTCCTGGAAAGTATTTGTTGACGGATTACCAGCAAAACTACACAGAGCAAACTACAGTTTAAGAGCAGTTGAAATACCAAAAGGTGCATCAAAAATCGAATTGAGGTTTGCTTCAGAATCCTTTGCAATCGGTCAATGGATTACTCTCGTTACCTTGCTGATAAGTTTACCTTTGTTAGTTATTAACTTAAATAAAAGAAAAAAGAATGCATAAAGCAATTGTTGCTCTCGAAAACGGATATTTTGACTTTGCTGAGGCTTTTTCCGGCAGCGGTACTGTTTTCGGTGAAGTTGTATTTAATACATCAATGACAGGATATGAAGAGATAATGACCGACCCTTCATATAAGGGACAAATTGTTAACTTTACATATCCGCTAATCGGAAATTACGGAATAACAGGTGAAAACCCACAGAGTAATAAAATTATGGCAGAAGCTATGATAATACGCGAGTTATCTCGGATTTCATCAAATCATTCAGCTCGCACTGATTTGGCTTTGTATCTTGAAAGTGCCGGTATTATTGGTTTACACAAGCTCGATAACCGTGCTTTGACTAAACAATTAAGAAAACACGGAGCTGTCAAAGGCGGTATAAGTACTGAGTTTTTAGACCCTGACGAATTCATAACCATGATTAGAACATCTCCTTCAATATCCGACTCTCATGTTTTCAAGTCGGTTATAAATAATGAGATTCGTACATTTACAGGCAACTCCGATAATGATCTCGTTGTCGCTGCAATAGATTTTGGTATTAAGCAGACTATTATCAATGACTTGCTGAAATATTTTTCTAAAGTGATACTCATTCCGTTTTCGGAGAATCTTGATGAAGTCTTGGCAAATTTAGAATTTGACGGTATATTTTTGTCAAATGGTCCCGGTGATCCAAGAATTGTGGACAACATTAGTTTTATTAAAAATTTTGCGACCCAAAACATACCAGTTACAGGAATATGTTTTGGTCATCAATTAATCGGTAAAGCTTTTGAACTTGGGATAGACAAGCTTACTTTTGGTCATCACGGTGCTAACCATCCAATCAAGTATATCCCAAATGGCAGAGTCTATATTTCTTCTCAAAATCATAACTATGCCATCAACTTAGAATCTCTGACTTCAAATCAAGATTGGAACTTGACTTGGTTGCATTTGTACGACAAAACAGTCAGTGGGATACAGCATAAAAGTTTACCGATTTGCTCAGTTCAGTTTCATCCGGAAGCATCACCCGGACCTAACGATGTAAACAATATAGTTTTCAATGATTTTTATAACTTAATTAAAGAATATGCCGCAAAGAAGTGATATAAACAGAATATTAGTAATAGGTTCAGGTCCTATAGTTATAGGACAAGCAGGAGAATTTGATTATTCAGGCTCGCAGGCAGTAAAAGCTTTGAAGTCGCTCGGATATTATGTTGTAGTTCTCAACAGTAATCCGGCAACCATAATGACAGACCCGACACTGTCGGATAAAGTTTATATCGAACCTATAACAAGTGATATTATTGAGCAGCTGATACAAAAAGAAAAAATTGATGCCATACTTCCTACAGTTGGAGGACAGACTGCATTAAACGTAAGTCTTGATTTATATGATAAAGGCATAATCGAAAAATATAATATTGAGTTATTAGGTGTCAACCGTGAGTCTATCGAAAAGGCAGAGAGAAGAGAATTATTCAGACAAGCCATGGACAATATCGGACTGCAATCTCCCAAAGGTAAAACAGTAAGCACTCTTAAGGAAGCATTGGATTTCCAAAGTGAATTAGGTTTCCCGATTATTGTCAGACCATCATTGACTTTGGGAGGTTCAGGTGGTGGTATAGCTACTAATCTCGAAGAATTTACAAATATTGTCATCAACGGGTTAACACTATCACCGATTGATGAAGTATTAATAGAAGAATCTTTGGTCGGTTGGAAAGAATTTGAGTTTGAAGTCATTAGAGATAGAAAAGATAATGCTATTATTGTAGCTTCAATCGAGAATTTCGACCCTATGGGAGTACACACAGGAGACAGTATTACTGTAGCTCCTGCACAAACATTGAGCGAAGTTGAATTTCAGAGATTAAGAGATTACTCCATTGCGGTTATTAGGGAAATTGGCGTTGAAACCGGTGGTTCTAACATTCAGTTTGCCGTCAATCCTGAAAATGGAGATGTCAGGGTCATAGAAATGAATCCGAGAGTATCAAGAAGTTCTGCTTTAGTATCGAAAGCTACAGGTTTCCCAATAGCAAAAATAGCTGCCAAGCTTGCCGTTGGTTATACTCTTGACGAAATAACAAACGATATCACACGTTCAACACCTGCATCATTCGAACCTGTTATGGATTATGTTGTTGTCAAAGTTCCAAGATGGGACTTTGAAAAATTCAAAGTAGAGCCGGTACTTACAACTCAGATGAAATCAGTCGGTGAGGTTATGTCTATCGGGTCGAATTTCCGTGAGGCATTTCAAAAAGCATTCCGTTCTCTCGAAATCGGAGCATCAGGATTTGAGTCTGATAAATTTAATGATTTGAGTCTCGATGAAATTTTGAACAAACTAAATAAACCTACTCCTGACACACCATTCCTTGTTAAAAGAGCTTTGGAGTCAGGTGCCGATTTAAATGAAGTAAACAGAATTACGGGTATAGACAAATGGTTCCTCGACAACATCAAACAAATTATTGAAATTGAATCAGAAATTAAATCTGTTGACAATTTGACTGCCGAATTTTTAAAATATATAAAAATAAATGGATTTTCTGATGAACAAATAGCTCGTTTAAGAGGTGTCAACGAATTAGAAATCCGTGAACTGAGAAAACAATTAAGAGTTCTCCCAACCTACAAAAGTGTAGATACTTGCGCAGGTGAGTTCGAAGCTTACACTCCCTATTTTTACTCTACTTATTTACGTGAAAACGAATCATTAAAATCAGACAAGAAGAAAATTGCAATTTTAGGAGGCGGTCCTTTCCGAATCGGCCAAGGCTTAGAATTCGATTATTGTTGTTCGCAGGCAGCATTAGTATTGAAAGACACCGATTATGAAACCATACTAATAAATTGTAATCCTGAAACAGTATCAACCGATTACGATACATCAGATAAATTATATTTCGAGCCGGTGTATTTTGAAGATGTAATGAATATAATAGATTTGGAGCAGCCCGAAGGTGTAATTCTTCAATTAGGCGGGCAGACACCATTGAAGTTGTCAAGAAAACTTGAAGAAAATAAAGTCAAAATATTCGGAACATCACAATCGAGTATTGATGCAGCTGAAGACAGAGGTAAATTACTGAGTATTCTTGAAGAGCAGCATATTCTCTATCCTAAAGGCAACTCTGCAACTTCAAAGGATGAAGCACTGAATTTTGCTCGAGAAATCGGTTACCCTGTGATAGTCCGTCCTTCGTATGTGCTTGGTGGACGGGGCATGGCAATTGTATATAATGATGATGAATTTCTAACATATTTGAACGAAGCAGTTAGAGTAAGTGATAATCATCCTGTACTTATTGACAAGTTTCTTGAGAATGCCGTTGAAATTGATGTTGATGCGGTATCAGACGGGAATTATACGATAATAGCCGGTATCATGGAACACATTGAAGAGGCTGGTGTTCATTCCGGCGACAGCAGTTCAGTCTTGCCGACATATTCAATTTCTCCACAAATAAGAGATAATATCAGAGAAATTACATATAAATTAGCAAAGTCATTGAAAGTATATGGATTTATGAACATTCAATATGCTGTTCTTAATGGAGATGTTTATTTGATTGAAGTCAATCCAAGAGCATCTCGTACAGTACCTTTTGTTTCTAAATCAACAGGAATTAAAATGACTGAACTCGCTATCAGAGCCATGCTCGGTGAGAACCTTGCAGGTTTTAACATCTCAAAATCTCAAGCCAGTGACAATTACTCAGTGAAATCGCCTGTTTTCTCTTTTGCAAAATTCCCGGGAGTTGATACTGTTTTAGGTCCTGAAATGCGTTCTACAGGTGAGGTTATGGGAACTTCCGAATTTTTCGGCGAAGCTTATGTAAAATCTCAAATTTCAGCCGGTCACAAACTTCCTCTTAACGGTAATATTTTTATCAGCGTAAATGATTATGACAAAAAGCTCGTAGTTCCCATCGCAAAAAAACTCCAACAGCTCGGCTATGGAATATATGCAACATTAGGAACTTATAGTATTTTACATGTTAATGGAATTAATGTAAATCTTATACATAAAATTGACCAAGGTCATCCGAATGTTATTGAAATGTTGCACAGCGGGAATATTCAAATGGTAATAAACACTCCATTAGGAAGAAAGGCTTATCAAGATGATTTACTTATCAGGTCGGCAGCACTTAATGACAGAATTTTGTGTATAACCAATATTTCTGCGGCAAAAGCTGTAACCGACGGCTTAGATTGGTTACAGAAACATAAGATTACAATTTCTACCCCTATTAAAATGGGTGTGATATAATTTACAGA
This sequence comes from Kapaibacterium sp. (SeqCode), assembly GCA_041677745.1. Classification (GTDB taxonomy): domain Bacteria; phylum Bacteroidota; class Ignavibacteria; order Kapaibacteriales; family UBA2268; genus JANJTB01. The sequence continues at coordinate 1,591 of JBAYPL010000081.1, read as the reverse complement.
AATAATTAAATATTATAATAATATAAGAAATATTTCGTATTTTTGATTGTATGAAAAAACTTTTGTTAAATATTACATCTATTATTATCACGGCTTCGATGATTTTCACGGCTGTAGGTTTGCAGTTTCATTATCACACTTGTGGTAAGACCGGCAATAGAATCTTTCAGATTACGGAAACATCGTCATGCCATTGCGAGACAATCGAAATTGCTGAAGAATCATGCTGTTTATCTCATAATAATTCAACAAGTGATACCGAGCATGGTGCCTGTGTAATGACTAATGACGCTAACAATAAACTATCCATAAATGAGTTAAATTGTTGTCAGGATGAAATATTCGATATTCTGATAAAAGACAGATTTTTATTTTCTGAGAGTAATACGAGCCTATTTCTTCCTTACGTTAAATATATGTCAGATTATTATATATTAAGTAAGAAGATTGAAGAATATCGTTATAAACTCTTAAATATACACGCGATTCTGGAACCACCTATTGAAATTGCCCTCTCAATTGTCCGGCATATAATTAAGTCTTCCGGAATTAACAAATCCGAACTCCCCCACTAAATACCTGTTTCGACATCTGAGTTTGTCGGGTATTATGCACACAATTGCATAATACATTTGCTTAAATCATGACTATTCTATGTTATAGAATTTACGGCAATTTAAAAAAAAATCAAGTTAATCAATTAAGAACAGGTATTAATAATGAAAAGAATTAAGAATTATATGATAATGATGCTGATTTTACTGTCATCGGCATCAGCTAATGACATAGTGCATGGAACTGTTTACGGTACTGATGAAAATTCTGAGAAAGTTCCTCTTTCCAAAGCGAGTATTCGCTGGATGAATACCGGAATTGGTGTACTGACTGATTCCGAAGGCGAGTTTTCAATAGCCAGAACCGAGCAATCAAATAAACTCATCATAAGTTATGTAGGGTATAAATCTGATACACTGAATATCGGTACCAATGATAAGAAATTGGATATAAATTTGGTACAAAGCCTTACTACAGACGAGGTAAATGTAGTTGCCGAATCGCCTCACTCCCTTATTTCTACAGCTACCGTCGTAAACTCAGTTACAATCACTGAACGTGGTTTGCAAAAAGCAGCATGTTGCAATTTAGCAGAAAGCTTTGTTACCAATGCAGCAGCGGATGTTGAGTACTCTGATGCAATGACAGGTGCCAGACAAATCATGTTACTTGGTTTGAAAGGTACTTACACTCAATTGCAGACTGAAAATGTACCTTCCATGAGAGGTCTCGCAACATCATTCGGATTGGGTTACGTCCCGGGTCCTTGGATGGAGTCAATCTCAATCTCAAAAGGAACTTCATCAGTCGTCAACGGATTTGAATCAATTACAGGTCAAATTAATATTGAATATAAGAAACCTGAGAATCAAAATCCGACTCATTTAAATTTTTATGGAGACCACTTAGGACGTATGGAAGTCAATTCATACGGTAACTTTGATGTTAATGAAAATCTCAGCACAATGTTGTTGGTTCATGGAAATACACATCAATGGTATCATGACTTGAATAATGACAGTTTCATTGATCACCC
>JBAYPL010000080.1:0-10751 GCA_041677745.1 Kapaibacterium sp. (SeqCode) | reverse complement strand
TATCAATTGTGAGACCGTCAGTTGCAAAATAATTTACTTGCTCGGTAACAGCAATACAGATGAAATGTATATCAGAGGCAAAAGGTTATACAGTTCTTCAAATTGTTAATTACTTATGAATATTGTTATGTAAAATTTTATTAAACTTTCTATAAATATTTTCGTATCATTGAGGAGTATCAAATTTGATAGGTTAACAGATTTAAATGAAAATAGTATGCCATGAATTAGAAGAAATAAAAGCCGCAGAAATTATTTCTGAAGGAATAATAATCAACTCCATAAATGATGCTCTCGATATTGTTGGAAATTTATTTTATGTGCACTACAACAAATTGATTATCTCTAAGGACAGCTTATGTCCTGATTTTTTTGATTTGAAAACCGGCTTAGCCGGTGATATATTACAGAAATTTATAAACTACAGGTTCAATATAGCAATAATTGGTGATTTCACTGAATACGACAGTAAAAGTTTGCAGGATTTCATTATTGAATGTAATAAAGGAACGAATATAAATTTTGTCAAAACATTGGAAGAAGCACTCGATTTGTCAATCATACTCCACATTGTATAATCAATTTGAAATTTTATATTTTATTAATTTGAATTTTCGGGACTCATAAGGTATGCTCAAGCAAAAGTATTTTATCATAACACTGTTAGTATTAAATTTCATGGTGCTGCTCGGACAAATATTACCTGAGTCAGCCCCACCATTCGCATTAGTCGTCAATATCATTACTTTGACAATGAACATACTATTCATAGCCGGTAGTCTGATTGAAGGCAGAAAAAATAAGAGAGATTGAATTAATGACAATTGATTTGAAAAGAAAACACCTTTGAAAAATGAGTTTCAAAGGTGTTTTTCGACATATTCTTATTCTGTGAACCTGAAGATAGGCTCCACATCATTAACTTCTTTCAAAGTAACATTCAAATCCTTGATAATACCGTTTTCAACAGCATAAACCCAACCATGAACCTTAACATCATGAGTTTTCCAAGCATTTTGTACTATTGACGTTCTTGCTAAATTGTGCACACTGTCAATCACATTCAGTTCAGTAAGTCTGTCTCTGCGTTGCTTCATGTCACTTATAGCTTCGAGCTCATCAGAATGTCTATTGTAAACTTCTTTAATATTTCTCAACCACTTGTTAATTATAAGTCCGTGGTCATGGTTTGTCATTGCAGCTGCTACTCCGCCGCATTCATAATGACCACACACAATAATATGTTTTACTTTCAGCACATCAACTGCATAATGCAGAACACTCATACAATTGATATCGGTATGAACAACCACGTTTGCGATATTTCTGTGTACAAAAATATCTCCTGATTGAGTACCTGTAATAACATTGGCAGGTACCCTACTGTCGGCACAGCCTACCCAAAGGAATTCAGGTTTTTGACCTTTTGCAAGCTCTGTGAAATAATTCGGGTTCAATTGTAAAGTATCTTCAACCCATTTTCTATTATTTTCAAGTAATTTTAGATAACTTAATGCCATTTTCTCCTCCATAGGTTTTAATATAAATTTATTTTTTAAATTCCGGAATATTTATTAATTCGACTTTGATGTCTTTCAATTGTGAACTGATTTTAAAATCATTTATAATTTCAAGAACATCATAGTCAATATTTTGGGAACCGCTACCATCAATTATAATATGTGATTTTTCCGGTAGATGAGATAGAGTAAGCAAGATACTGCCCCTATTTAGAAAGCTCACATCTTCTGAAAGTTTCAACCTTATTACATCCCCTTTTACATGTTCTTCTTTATGGAAGAAATACGGGGTTTTGTAATTATTCTTGAGAATAAAGAACAATGCCACAGCCATACCAAGTCCGATACCCCTTAAAAGGTCAGTAAACAGTATAGCTACAATTGTTATAATAAAGGGTAAGAACTGTGTTAATCCCAGCTTATACATACTCTTAAATAAATCAATCTTTGCAAGTTTGTAACCTACAAGTAATAAAATTGCTGCTAAACTTGCTAAGGGAATAAGGTTAAGAAAAGTGGGAATCAACAATACACTGACCAGCAATAAAATTCCGTGAATGAAAGATGCCATCTTGGTTCTTCCGCCCGCATTTACATTAGCAGAGCTTCTAACAATAACGGCAGTCATAGGAAGTCCGCCTATCAGTCCCGATAGAAAATTCCCTACACCCTGAGCTTTCAACTCTTGATTTGCCGGCGATGTTCTCTTGTAAGGGTCGAGCTTATCAACAGCTTCCAGACTCAATAAAGATTCCAAACTGGCAATAATTGCAATTGTAACTGCAACAATCCATACTTCATAATCAAGAATCCGTGTTATGTCAGGGAAAGTAAATTGTATAGCAAAATCGGAAAAAGACTCCGCCACCGGAAGACTGACCAACATGTGCTTGGCAATTGCCAAATCAGGAATGAATTCAGAGAAGAAAATATTTGCACCTATGCCGAACAGTACAACAACCAAAGCACCGGGTATTAATTTGAAGAATGCATATTGTTTCAATTTCGGCATTTCCCAAGCAATGAGTATTAATATGGAAATGATGCTGATGATCGCCGCCCCATAATTAATTAGAGCAAATGAATTCATCAAACTTTCGAATGTTGTCGAACCTCCCGGTTCAATGAAATCTTCGCTTCCCAAAGCGACAGCATCATAACCAATTGCGTGCGGGATTTGTTTAAGAATCAGGATTAAGCCTATAGCGGCTAACATTCCTTTTATTACTGAGGAAGGAAAATAATAGCCGATGATTCCGGCTTTGATAAAACCTAAAACGAGCTGTATAATTCCTGCAAGTGCTACTGCTAAAACAAAAGCTTCATAACCCCCTAAGTTTGCAATTGCATTTAAAACTATAACAGTTAGACCGGCTGCCGGTCCGCTGACACTTAGTTGTGAACCGCTCAATGCTGCTACAACTGTTCCACCGATGATTCCGGCGATAATTCCTGCGAAAAGTGGTGCACCCGATGCCAATGCTATCCCGAGGCAAAGGGGCACGGCTACAAGGAAGACGACTAACCCTGCCGGAATGTCATATTTGAGATTATCAAATATGCTCACTTTTTGAGCATTTAAATTATCCAATTTCAAAATCTCCTGTATTTTTGAAAAATATCATAGTATTAATTCGCTTTATAATAGTAATTATTGTATCTTGTAATAGTATTGCTATAATTTTTGACAAAAAAAATTCTTCTTCGAGTTAAGTATTGTTAAAAAAAAGGCTGTCCGAAGATATTTATCAGACAGCCTTATATATTTTTAAAATCATTTAATAATCGTTATTGATTATTTATAAGATTCATTGCCTGCGTGATTGTGTTCTTAACATGTTCGGCAGATTCATCAAACATAATTTTTTCTTCTTCGTTGAGTTTCAGTTCGATGATTTGTTCAATTCCATTTTTTCCTAATTTAATAGGAACACCTACGCAAACATCAGAAATTCCGTATTCACCTTCGAGTAAGACTGTACAAGGCAATACTCTTTTTTGGTCCTTAACGATTGCTTCAGCCATTTCAACTGCTGCAGTACCAGGAGCATAATAAGCAGAACCTGTTTGTAAGTAATTCACAATCTCGATACCGCCGTTCTTGGCTCTTTCGACTATTGTGTCTAATTTTTCCTTAGAGATAAGGTCAGTTACAGGGATACCGGCTACTGTAGTGAATCTTGGAAGTGGAACCATTGTATCTCCGTGTCCTCCTAATAGTTGAGCCTGAATATCTTTCATTGAGAAACCGGTTTCCATGGAAATGAAGGATCTGTATCTTGCTGTATCAAGAATTCCAGCCATACCAATAACTTTATGTTTCGGAAGACCAGTAACTTTAAGCGTAACATATGTCATAACATCAAGAGGATTAGAAACAACAATAAAATAAGCATCAGGTGAATATTTGACGGCTTGGGAGGCACAAGATGAGACGATAGCTGCATTTTTAACAAGTAAATCGTCCCTTGTCATACCAGGTTTACGTGCGAGACCGGCTGTGATAATTACAATGTCGGAACCTGCAGTGTCTTCATAATTGGCTGTACCGTGAATTCTTGAGTCTGACTGTAAAATAGGCATTGATTCATACATGTCAAGTGCCTTGCCTTTTGCTATACCGTCAAGAATGTCAACAAGGTAAATATCATTTGCCAGTTCTTTATTCGCTAATACTTGTGCTGCTGTTGCGCCCACATTACCTGCGCCGATTACTGTAATTTTCATTTTTACTCCGATTATAATAATTTTATTGTAAATGATTGATTTGTATTTAACGAAGAAGTTTGGATTTAATTTAATCTAAACTAATAAAATATGAAATGGCATATTTTTCTCTTAATATAAATTTACTTTGAACGTGATTACTGTTTTAAAATTTCGGTGTTTTGGATAAAAAAGCAAACATAAAGAACAAGGCTATAAGCGGATTCTTCTGGAGCCTCGCCGAGAACGGAGGCAGTTATTTACTGCATTTTCTTATCGGACTTGTGCTGGTACGACTGATACCTCCTTATGATTATGGCATCATCGGTATGATGACCATTTTTTTTGTACTTGGCAATGTACTCTCCGACAGTGGACTAACAGCTGCAATAGTACAAAAACAAGAACCTGAAGACAGAGATTTCTCTACTGTATTAATCATTAATGTTATGATTTCTTTTGTTTATTACATTGTTCTGTTTATTGTTTCTCCCTTTATTGCCGAGTTTTACCGTGAACCGATTTTGACTGATACTCTGCGACTGTTCGGATTAAATTCATTCATAGCGGGTTTTGGAATTGTACAACAAGCCATCATAAGCAGGAATTTAGATTACAGACGCTGGGCGAAGATTAACCTGACAAGTCTGTTTATTGCAGGTACTATTTCAATCATTATAGCTGCTATGGGAATGGGTTTGCTGGCTTTAGTTATGATTCAATTAATACAAAACACGGCAAATACTATTCAATTGTGGATTTTTGGAGGATGGAATCACGGTTTCCGATTCTCAATGTCTTCTTTTAAATCATTGTACAAATTTTCAAATCCATTGTTGGTCATCAATGCCGTAAATGCAATATTTCTTGAGATTTATTATCTGTTGATCGGACGTATTTTCAAAGCTGAAAAATTAGCATATTATATGCGGGCACGCCAGACTGCTGAGGTCTTTCCTCAGCAATTAACTTACACTCTGAATAAGGTTATGTTACCTGTTTTCAGTAATTTTCAAGATGATATAGAGTCGTTGAGGTCATCATTAAGGAAGGTATATTTAATGGTAGCTTATCTCAATTTTAATATTCTTGCCTTTCTTTCAATTAACGGTAAAGCTATTTTTATCCTCTTGTTTACTGATAAATGGCTCGAATCAGTGCCTTTATTTGCTGTATTGTGTATCGAAGGAATGTTCATGCCGGCTTTTACTTCTGTTGGGAATATTCTGATTGCACGCGGGAAATCAAAGTTTTATATGAAAATCGAATTGTCAAAAAAAATTGTTCAAGCTATCAGCATTTATTTGACAATATCATCACTTGAACTACTTGTTATTGGACAACTTATCATAAGCATTTTATTCATGGTAATCGGTATGATAATTGCTAAAAGAGAAATTAATTTCCGAATACATGAACAAATTACTCTTGTTTTACCTTACGTTTTAACGGCAGTTTCGATATTTATGATAAATTACATTTCCAATATTTTCTTAATGCATTCTCATCCGGCTGTCAATTTGTTTGCAAATCTGATTTTAAGTTTTACTGTTTTTATAGCAATTTCACACTTATTCAAGCTTGAAGCTTATATTGTAATTAGAAGTATAATCATGGATAAGTTTAATCTGAGAAAAAGGTAAATGCTAAGTTGCTCTCCAAGCTGATAATATTAAAACCGTTCCATGCAAGAACTTTTCTATAAGTGCCCTTGTAGTGGAACGGTTAATATTTAAAAAATCAAGATTAACTCTTCGGAGTTGAAGCCAAATATTTATCAATGACTTGCAGATAATCATCTATTCTTCCGTTTAGTTCAATTTTCCTCAATACATCGTCATTCTTCTCATCTATCATTCGATTCAATTGATTTTCTAAGAGACTAATTTGTTCATACCTTGTTTTGACTAAGAGTTCCAAACTTTCAATTTTTGATTTATATTCATCATTGATTTTCTCTGAAATTTTCAAAGATTCAGATTTTTCTATCAAGTCATTACTAAGGTTTTCGATAATTTTAAGACTATCGGAAATTTTGTCTTGAAGTTCATTTATTTTTTCTGTCGGCTCTTCATCTAGGATAATTTGTAGCGATTTTCCTTCTACTGACTTCAATTCTGTGAGTTCTTTATCTTTTTGAATCAGTTGCTCGGAAATATTTTTTATTATACTTTTCAGCTCGTCAATCTTGATTGCCTGTTCGTCAACTAAGAGTGATTTTTCTTTGAGTATAGTATTTATTCGAAGAATTTTATCCATAAGTGAATGTACTTCATCCTTATAATCATTTAATACCTTATCCTTTGATGACAAGTCATCTTTGGAATGTTGCAAAGATTGGACTAAGGATTCTTTCTCATTCATCAAGAGAGCCAAGTCAGACTTTAAGTCACTATTTAGTCGTCGTAATTCGGATACGTCGTTTTCAATATACTTAATCCTCTCAGGAAGATTTTCTATTTCAAGAGATTCATCATCGGGAAATATTGCTAAAAATGCTTCTTTGATCCGATTTAAAAGATCAGTATAGTGAGAATTTTTCTCGGTTACTTCTAATACTGTCTCATTTAATTTAGTATTCTCCTTAGATAATTCTTCACAGCGTAACATTAGCTCATTATTAATTTTCTTCAACTCAATAAAATCATCGGCAATATCATCTTTTAACCCGCTGTTAAGAAGTTATATGCTTTCATTTTTCTCTTCAATCAATTTTTCCAATTCATTCAATCTTGAAGTTAGAGCTTTGATTTCAATATCTTTTATTATTAATGAATTATCTAAACCGGAGACAAGTTCTTGCTCATTTCCAACGATATAGTCAATATAAGTTCTTGGTTCTGATTCTTTATCAATCATGCCTTCATGATTTTCAAGACGACTTTTCAGACTCTTTTCAAAATCAGAGATTTTCCGATTCAATTCAATGTTCTTGGAGATAAAGACATCAATTTGTGAATTTAATTCCGTTATCAAATTATCATTTTCTTTTATATGACTTTCAAGCACTTTGATTTTCGGAAGATAAATATCATCTATCTCATTTTGCAGTGTGTTAATAAGCTCATCTCTTTTGGATAACTCAGATTTCAAATCATTAATAGCAAGTTCATTATCATTTTTATATGTCTCAAAGTTTCTTAATACCTCGTTTTTGGATTGAATTTCTTTATCTAAGTTACGTTCAATATTCTTATATTTAAAGATAGTATTGTCGAGTTCGGCAATTCTGATTTTCAATATTTCAATTTCATCAGCTCTTTCATTTAGGACTAAATTCTTATGAGCTAATTCTTTGCTTACGATAGAAATATTTTTTTCAACAGGTGTAAGTCGGGCTACTTCTTGCTCCAGTTTGGTTTTTTCCAGTATAAGTGCAGCATTGACTTCCTTTTCCTTCGATAATTCATCATCCAGTACCGATACAAACTTAGATTTTTCTTGAGAAAGAATGTAAACACTTTCAAGTTCTTTAAATTTCTCTTCTGATTTTTTTAGTTCAAGGTTCAGAAAATCTATTTCACCGGACAAATTCTCAAAGTCATTCAGTTTTGATTCAAGTTCTTGATTTTTTTTATTCAATTCATGAATTTTAAGCTCAAATTCGGACTTTTGATTAACTATATCATAAAAATTGCTGTCTTTATCGCCGAGCGATTGTTCCAACTTATTGTTTCTATTCAGCAGCTCCTGATTTTGAAGTCTCAATTTTTCCAATTTATCAAGACTAACACTGACTAACTCCCACAATCTTTTGATGGTATCGGTCATTTCTAATCTACCGGAATTGCTTTGTATTGATTCACCGGACATATACACTTCCTTTTAAAACGATTAGTTTGTTCTTAATTGAGCTGAAAATTCAACTTCGACTTTTTTAATTATGTTTTTTACGATGTTTTCGATTTCGGTTTCTTTTAGAGTTCTGTCTTGGGCTCTGAAAGTCAGGCCAAATGCAAGGCTTTTTCTATCCCCGCCTAATTTCTCGTCTTTATAGACATCAAACAACACAGCTTTGCGCAGCAGTTCGCCACCGGTATTTATCACAGTAGATGCAACATCGCCCGCAGAGATATCTGAAGATAAAATAAATGCCAGATCTCTGGTAATCGCCGGATAATGAGACACAGGAGTATATTGTGTTACCGATTTAGGTAATTTGTAAACTTGTGACAGGTTTAATACAAAAATAAATACAGCTTGTTCGATATCATATTGTTTAGCCAAGTTTTTACGAAGCTCACCGAAAATTCCGATTTGTTGTTTCTTGAAGTTTATAGACATTGAATTCTTAGAAACCACGGGATGCTCGGTTAATGTATTGAATTTGATATTCTTCAGATTTAATTGTCCAATCAAATCTTCACAAATACCTTTGATGTCGTAAAAATCAAATGCTCTGTTGCTTGATGACCATTGTAATGGGCTTTCTAAGCCTGTTAAGGCAACAATAAGATTCTCATATTCTGATATTCCTTTGATAAAGTTGTCCGGAGAATCATTTTTTGCAAAGCATTTACCGACTTCAAACAGTTTTAAATCAGATGTACCGTTTCTGATATTATGGCTTATTACTTTTAAAACTGAAGGTATCAGACTTGTTCTTAAAAGTGATAACTCCTCACCAAGAGGATTTGTTATTCTTACCGGTTCTATTTGCATAGTTTGCACGGATTTCGGGTCGGTCTGATTCTGTGTTAATATTTCGGTGAAGCCTCTACTACTCATGTAATTACGAATTTGATTACGCTCGCTTGGACAAGACAGTTCAGGTAACATTTTGCTTAAGCCGAAATTGATATTAGAACTAAAATCTGATTCAATATTATCATAATTATAAAGTCTTGCAACTTCTTCAATCAAGTCTATTTCCTGCTCAATATCAACCCTATAAGAAGGAACTTTAACAATCAACTCTTCATCAGTTTCAGATACGGTAACGAAATTCAGTCTTTCAAGTAAATTCTTTATTTCTTGAGCTGTAAAATTCAATCCGATAATTTTGCTGACTCGTTCATATCTCAATTTCACTTGTTTAGGTGCAACAATATCAGGATAAACATCAATAATACCCTCTTCGATTATTCCTCCACATATTTCTGCAATTAATTCAGCAGCTCGTACACAGGCTTTATCAACGTTATCTATATCAACCCCTCTTTCAAAACGATATGATGAATCACTTTGCAGACCAAGTTTCTTGGAAGTTCTTCGAACTGATGATGGATTAAAATAAGCTGACTCGATTAATATTGTTGTTGTCTCATCAGTGATTTCGGAATTTAAACCGCCCATAACACCTGCAATTGCAATTGGTTTATCCGAATCGCAAATCATTAGCATGTCTCCGTCAGTAATTCGTTCTTTTGTGTCGAGAGTTGTGAATTTCTCACCATTGACTGCTTTTCTGACTTCTATCTTGGCACCGGAAATCTTGTCGAAATCGAAACCGTGGAGTGGTTGTCCTGACTCCATCAGGACTAAGTTAGTAATGTCAACTGCCGAATTTACGGGTCTTAAGCCAAGTGCAAGCATTCTTTTTTGTAGCCAATCCGGTGATGGTCCAATCTTACAATTTCTTACCAACATTGCTGTATATCTTAAACAGTTAATATTGTCAGAAATCTTTATGTCTGCAAATTTCGAGCTGGTTTCGAGTTTTTGCATCTTGGTTGTTGTTGTGTAATTGATTGGTTTCGACAGTAAAGCAGATATTTCACGAGCGATTCCAATGTGACTTAGACAGTCAGCTCTATTGGGTGTAACAGATATTTCAAATATGACATCATTAATACCAAGAAATTCCGCTAAATCTGTTCCAAGGGGAGCGTCATCGGGTAATACCCAAATACCATCACTATCGTTGCCAAGTTCCAATTCAATTTGACTGCAGATCATTCCATTTGATTCAACACCTCTTATTTTTCTTTTTTCCAATTTAAAACCACCGGAAGGAACTATAGCACCTGATTGACCGAGAACTACTTTTTGACCTTGTTCGACATTGGGAGCTCCGCAAATAACCTGCAATATCTCATTGCCAGTGTTGACTTTACATATAGATAATTTATCGGCATCGGGGTGTTTTGTCTTTTCCTCTACTAAAGCAACTCCAAAGCCATCATACTTTTTAGCAGGGTTTTCAATTGCTTCAACTTCAATGCCCAGCATTGTTAACGAAGAGTCTAACTCTTCGGGGGACATTTCAAAATCTATGAATTCTTTTAACCAATTTAAGGAAATCTTCATTTATCAATCTGAATATTAATTTTAAATAAATACCATTAGAAAATGTGCAATTTAATCATTTTTTCCGATATATTGAATATTTTTTTTAAGTAAGATTTGTAGTCTCTTAATTTTATACTATTTAGCAACTATCACTTAACAAGAGTCCCAACCTTGTATATGAATGCTCATGAACAACTTACAATATGTCAATTGATAATTCCGAAGATTTGTTAATGTTCAAAATAATTTTCATTCGCAACAAACAAATCCACAATAAAACGGAGTTAACAAATT
>JBAYPL010000079.1:0-10825 GCA_041677745.1 Kapaibacterium sp. (SeqCode) | reverse complement strand
GTATTCATTTGGCTTAGGTATTGCCTCCTTAGTGTTCATGTTATATTGGAATTCGCTCAAGAAAAGAATACCTTCATCATTGATTGTTATTCTTGTTGGTACCATTTTAGTAAGTGTATTCAATCTTCCGGTCGAAACAATTGAAAGTCGCTTCGGAAGCATACCCAATACACTGCCTAAGCCTGAACTTTTTAATATTAATTTCGAAACAATCAGGAATCTGATTATTCCGGCTACAACAATAGCTATTCTGGGGGCAATAGAGTCTCTGTTATCGGCAGTAGTCGCCGATGGTATGGTTGGAGGTAAGCATAGGTCAAATACTGAGCTTATTGCACAAGGTACGGCTAATATTTTTTCAGGATTGTTCGGAGGAATTCCTGCTACGGGAGCGATTGCCCGAACTATAACAAATATAAAGAATGGCGGGAAAACACCGATTGCCGGTATTATTCACTCGATTACTCTGTTATTAATTATGCTTGCTCTCGGAAATTACGCCAAATTGATTCCTATGCCGATACTCGCTTCAATTTTGATTGTTGTTTCTATTAATATGTTCGAGTGGCATGAATTTTCAAGATTGAAAAAAAGTCCGCGAAGCTATACTATCGTACTTCTTACAACATTTGCTTTGACAATAGTATTTGACCTCACATTAGCGTTACAAGTAGGCATGATACTTGCTGTTTTACTCTTTATGAGAAGAATGTCCTTAGTTACGAATGTCGGTGTAGTCACTCGTGAATTTACGGATATGGATATATTGGATGACGATTATTCCATTGATAAACGTAATGTACCTGATGATGTTGACATTTATGAAATTAACGGACCTTTCTTTTTTGGTGCTGCGACGAAATTTCGTGAAATACTCGATAGAGTTGCAAAGCCTCCGAAGGTTAGAATCATCAGAATGAGAAATGTACCTGCTATTGATTATACCGGAATCCATTTCCTCGAAGAGATATATGAGGATTCAAAGAAACAAAATGTTGCCGTGGTTTTCTCCGGTATGCACACTCAACCTTATAGAGCACTCGAACAAAGTGGATTTCTCGAAAAACTCGATGAGAAAAATATTTGCTCAAACATTGACCATGCAATTGAAAGAGCTAAAGCTCTCATCGCAAATGAAAAATCATGATTTTATGAAGTCTAGTAACTTTTTATCATAAACGAATTTACTTATCTCTGCCGATAAAAGGATTATCAATGCAGAATAATAAATCCATACAGACATAGATATAATCACTGCATAGGTTCCGTAAAATTTACCGTAATTACTTACGGAACCTATGTACCAAGCAAACAAATATCGTGCAATTTCCATGGCAACGACACTGATGCCTGTAGCAAGAAGTATGACACGCTTTGGCAACTTTGAGCTTGGTACTACTTTATATATAAATAGAAATAAGGTAAAGGAACTTGCTACTGATGTTGAGGTCAATATCAATTCACTGATGAATCCTTCGAATATGCTTGGCGAAAAAGTACCTACAAAATCGACAAGGAAATTCACTATCGGAAGTGCATAAGAATATATCATTATTAAAATTGAGATTACTATTGTCAATATAATATCCTTTAGCCAGTATATCATAAAGAAATGCTTAGTTTCAGCCTCGAAAATGGTATTCAGACTGACTCGTATCGAACTTATCAAGAAAGATGATATCCATAATAAACCGGCTACGCCAATCCATCCAAATAATGCGGCATGCTCAGTTATCAATCCGACCTCTTCGATTATGGTATGTACTAACTCTTCATTCGATGATGTTGGCGGAAGAAAATCTGTAAGTAATTGCTCGATAGTATCAATAAGTACATCAAGGTCAAATATCACTTTAATAATATAAATCACCAGTAAAAACAATGGTATCATGTAAATTATCAAGTTGAAGGCAATACCTGCCGCTAACATAAAGGTGTGATGAGAATCCAATCTGTCATTAAGTTCCATTAAATTCCGATAGCTCCGGTTAAGGATGCCTTTCGGGTATTTGAAGTTTTTAATGATATTTATCATTGTTTAATTTTTTATTATTATTTTTAGTTTTTCAAAATGTTAAATTGGAAAAATTGTAAATGCGAAATTCAAATATATCATTTTTTTTATTCATTCAAATCATTTTGTTGATTATACTTTCTGCTTGTGCTAATAACCAAGCACCAAGCGGCGGACCTCCGGACACTACACCACCGGAAGTAGTCGAAGTTTATCCTACAGACAAAACTATTAGTTTCATGGATAATAAAATCATTTTGAAATTTTCTAAATATATGGATAAAGCAAAAGTCTTAGAAAACTTTTCTATTTCGCCGAATCTCAGTGTTGAATATGATTGGAGCGGAAAAGAATTAGAAATCGTATTGACAGAGACACCGGACAGCAGCTTGACCTATTCAGTAAGTTTAGGAACTGAATATACAGATTATTTAGGTAATAAGCCTACTTCTGCTTTTTCGCTTACTTTTTCTACAGGTTCCAAGATAGATTCAGGTTTTATCGCAGGTAAGGTTTTTGCCGACAAATCAGAAGGAGCATATATTTTCGCTTATTTGCTTGACAAGATTAATCCTGACACATTGAATCCGACTCATACTAAGCCTGATTATACAATACAGTTAGGTACTTCGGGAGAATTTCGTATTCCCGCTCTGAAAGATGCAACTTACAGATTTTTCGTTATCAACGATATGTTTAAAAATTATTTGTATGACCCAACGGATGCTTTTGGAAGCGGAATACATGATTTGATGGTAATAAATTCAAAATCTGAGCCAACAATACTAAAACTCGGACCTGTTAATGATATTTCAGGTCCAATTCTTAATGAAGTATCTGCAATATACGGAAATTTTGTAAAATTGGTTTTCTCGGAAACACTCGATGAAAAAAGGATATATCCTGAATCATTTTCTGTCCGAAATACCGATAACAACAACATGATATCTGTAAAATCTGCAAGTCTGCACTATGAAAATAAATCTCGAGTTGATTTGGTTTTGGAATCTGTACTTGATACTGCTTCAATTTATGAGATTATTTGTGAAATAGGAACTGATTTTACACTCAGAGATACTCTCGGGAATAATGTGAATGATTCATTAAATATCGGAAAGTTCAAAGCGATTATTATAAGTGATACTACACAAATTTCATTAATGTATCCGAATATCAAGGATAGTTCAGAATTTATAAGTATTAATCCGGAAATTGAACTAATATTTACAAAGCCTGTTGACAGCGCGTATGTTGATTTAAATATTTCTCTAAGTGAATCTGAGAGCGGAAAAGCGGTAGAAATTAATACCGAGTATGACGGCTATTTTATTAAATTCCATCCGGTGAAGCCTTTAAGTGATAATATGTGGTATAAATTTGAAGCAACTATTAACAATTTAAGCTCGTTAACCAACAGTATAAAATTGGACACATCCCTATCTTTCAATTTCAAAACGATTGACTATAAGATTAAAGGAAGTATCAGCGGAAAAGTAGAATACGAAAAAGAAATATGTGATTTTAATAAGTTTATTATATTAAAACATACCAACGGTAATTATATCTATAAAACTAAGTTGGAAAACGACGAGTGGGAATTCAAGAACATCGAAACGGGTGACTATACTGCAGAAATATTTTGTGACATAGACGGTGATGAAAAGTACTCTTATGGCAATATTTACCCGTTTAAACACTCGGAGCCTTTTGTTATCTTTGAGGAAGTATTAAAAGTTAAGCCGCGTTGGACTCTTGAGAACATAATCCTAAAAGTCAAATCTACACATGAACATTAAATAAACAATTAAGTGAGAAAATTTTAGTCTTAACTACAGTTATAATTTAACCAAGAGTAAACTTTGAGCTTGATATCAAAGATTATATACACAATTATGATAGTCGTATTTTCAATCATATTTACGACTAATATTTCTTATTCAGCAGGTGAATGCGATTCATTGAAAGCTTGCTTAGGGAATGCACTGACACTGAGTGTTACCTCAGGGCGCTCAGCACATTATGTAGATGTTCCGGCTTCTGAGAGTTTGTTCTCGTATAATGATAATTTGATGGTTGAATTTTGGTTTAAGCCACAAAGACAAGCAGGATTAGTTCAATTTGTTGCGGGTATTTGGGGACCGGCTGAAGATGCTAATGATGTCTGGGTCATATTAATTGATGAAAATGATAATTTAATATTTGAAGTTAATAATCCAAACTCTGCGATGAAAGGTGAAGACAATACCCGAGCCATTTTACCTTTCGGCGAATATTATGATACTTGGTCACATGCGGCTTTTCAATTCAATGGAAATTCTCAAAATGTAGAAATATACATAAATGGTAATTTATCTGCTACAGCTAATAATACTCAATATCCTATAAGTTATCTCAAACATCCTGAGAGATCTGAACTTTCACTTCAAATCGGTTCAACTAATGCACTGATGAACTCTCCTGATATGAATAGAACCTTTTTGGGCCAGATTGATGAATTTAGGATTTGGCACAAGACTTTTACAGAGCATGAAATTGATTGTCAAAAAGACAAATCACTTGAAGGCAGTGAAGATGGATTAATACTATATCACAGATATAATCAAAATTCATCTATTTTCAATTTATGCGATGCATCGGTAAATTCTAATTACGGAATAGCTCGAAGTGGTGCAGCTTGCCGACAATCAAATCGTAGATTTAATACTACCATGGGTCTAAGCTCAGACATAAGTTCTCTGACCGATACCTTATACTGTGAGAATAGTAAAGAATGGAAGTTCAGGTTCAGTGACAGTTCAGACTGCAACAAAACATTTTTCGTTCGGGTTTACGGTGACGGCAATGAGTATTTCAAAGTTAGCCCCAATAGATTTAATAATACAGTCAAAAACCACGAGTATGAATTTACTCTTACCTTTACAGGAGAATTGATTGGGAACATCAGCCCTAATCTTCAAATTTACACCGGTGACAGATGCCGAGACAATAAGATCATTCCAATAAATTTAAGTAGTATGTCGGAGCTTTCGTACTCTAAAGATTCCGTAGGTTTTGATATGCTTAAAGCTCTGTGTATTGAAACTCCTTACATTGATTCGACTTTTACTGTTTGCAATTCAACATCCGACAAGCCAATCACTATAAACAGTATAATCTCCGGTATGCCGGAAGTTTTTGAGCTGATGTCTCCTAATACACCGTTTATACTATCTCCCGGAGAATGTCAGGACATAGTGGTCAGATTCAAATCAAAAGACACAAGTGCTTTATACAACAGCAATTTAACCATCTATTCAAGCGATTCATGTAATCCGGTTACAGTATTGAAGCTCACAGGCAGTGTCCGAGAGGTTTTAGGATTATTTACTACTGACGGCAGCTCACGACTGCCAAATTTAGATTTTGGTACTGTTTGCGTAGGTTTTTCCTCTGACGCCATACAGTATATATGGTCTAACCTCTTAGATGATGAAGATATTATTGTTGATACTATTATTATACCCGAAGGATTCACGGGAGTTCCATTTAAATTTCCAATAACACTGAAACCTCAAACAGGATACCTGCCTGATTATTTTCGATTCTTTCCATTGAGAAACGGAGTATATAATGATTCGATTATATTCATTGTCAAATCAGGCTCATGTACAATCCGAAAGTCATTAAAAGTATCCGGTATCGGTTACGAATCGGAGCTTGAATTTATTCTACCGGAAATTGATTTTGGAAGTTTGATTGTTGGACAATCAAGAACATTAGAAGTTGAAATTAAAAATAACAGTGATGACCCAGTAACTTTATCATATTATATGAAAAACGGCGATGGATTCAATTTATCAGGATCCCGAACATTGACAATCTCACCCGGAGGAGTAGGCAAAATCCTTTTGTCATTTAATCCCTCATCTTCAGGAATATATACAGATGAAGTTTGTTATTTCGAAACTCGTTGCTATAAATCTGCTTGTATTCCGGTAAAGGGCGAAGCCTACGAGGATATTTTTGTATTCGAACCGGAAGTGTTGAGATTGGAAAATGTAATTGGTTGCAACTTCAAGTCCGGAACAATCACAGTACGGAACAAATCACCACATGATAAGCAGTTAAGTTCTTTCCGGCTTGTTGATACATCAGGGAAGTTTACAATCGTATCACCTCAAAATTTACCGGACATGATTACCTTATCAGCTGATGAAAAAATTGAATTCGAAGTGGAATACAGCCCCGGACAAACAAATGGTGATAGAGCAGACCAAGCTTATATATATTATAAATCCGATGATATTGAATGGAATATTAAACTTTACGGGTCTTCAAGTTCCCCAAGAATTTTTATAGCTGAGGAAACAGCCTTCGGACAAATTGAAATTGGAGATAAGGTTAGCAGAAAAATACTTATAGAGAATATTTCGAGTTTTGACATAATAATTGACAGCTTGAACATAGCTGCAGGATTTAACATAACATATCCCTTAAATTTCTCGTCAAAGGTTCTTAAACCGCGTGATACAATTTATATTACGGTTGAATTCGAACCTAATATTCCGGGTTATTATGATGAAGAAATTTTAGTTTACAGCTCCGAGCCTTGTGAAATAAATTTTTCGGGGAAATTAACAGGCAGCGTCTTAATTTTACCACTGGATATTCCAATAAATGTTATGAGTTTCGGATTCATCAAGCCATGTAATTGCATTGAGAGGAAGTTGCAATTAATCAACGAATCCGTAGCATTTGAAATGAGAATAGATTCAATATATATTGACGATTTTGATATCTTAAATTCAGCAAGCGGATTCTTCAATTGGCACTCCGACATCATGGAACAAACAGGAGCAGGTCTCCCCTACTATATCCCTCCTCTTAGTCGTGATACTCTTAGAGTCGTTTACTGTCCCAAAGGTGCTTTTGACCGAGACAGCATAAATCATGAAGCAAGACTGTGGGTAAAAGCCGGTGGAAATGGCTGGGGAGAATTATACAATGTCTATTTATCCGGAAAGATGGCATTATTATTTGAAGCTGACAACAAGGAAATGATTTTCACACCTACTCGTGTAGATACTTTTTCGACACCGATAGTGAGTGAAATAAAAATTCCATCTGTTGGTTTTAATCCTAATCGTGAGCGTGTCGTCATTGATTCCATAAGTTTTCTACCGGATGAACGAGTGTTCACTGCAAGCATAGACGGAAGCACAAACTATCCTATTCTGCTCAATCCTGATGATTCACTACTTGTTACAGTAAATTTCAAGCCGAGGGCAGTCAGAAATTACACTGCAAAAATGCTCATTCATTACAGTGAACCTTGCTCAGATACTGATTCGACAATTTTTGTAAGCGGTTCGGGATTTGCTCCTGCCTTTGGATTATCATTCAATTTTGATAATCATAACAATGAACCGGATACATTGAGGGCAATTGTTTGTGATACACTCGAAGTACCTGTATATTCATCCAGAATGTTCCCGGCTGATGTAGTAGATATCAATCTGCATTTAGGATACGATACAAATAAAATCGAATTTGTCGGTGTTGAGTCACCATATTTATTTGACACATGCAAAACCCATATCCCCTTTATAAGACAATCCTATCCTGATTACGGTGGTAGTTCGTTCTTATTAAAAAACTTCTGTACAGTTGATTCTGTTCGTGCATTGATGCTTGCCAAGTTTGCATCTAAATCAGGGAAACGCGATACGCTAAATATCACTCTTGACTCAATCTCATTTGACACAGAAGAGGTCATCCTCTATAATATTGTTGCTGCAAATGATTACGGAACACTTGTTTTTCTTGAACCTGATTTGGAAGTGTTGTCTGATGTTGATTTTGACAGTGTTCAGGTCTTGGATTGCAACAGGAGATATATTTATTTCAAAAATACCGGAGATGTTCCAATACAATTCGGTGACTTGCTTGACTTACCCGATAATGTAAGAATAGTTTCGACTTATCCTGATTCGAGTCAATTGATTTTTGTCGGAGATACTGCCATTATTGAAATCGAGTTCTGCCCGTCAAAATCAGGAGACATTTTTAGCAACGCGATTTTAACAAGTAATTTACCTTGCAGTATCAGCGACTCACTTGTAATTAATGGTATTGCTTTTGCGCCGGAATTTCCTGTGAGAATGGATATATCATATAATTTTGACATTTCCGATACACTGAATTACACTATTGGCGACACAATCAGGTTGAATATCTACAATGAAAATGATTTTTCCGCTATAAGAAACGGAATTAAATATAATATCATGGACTTATCTTTCGATTGTACATTACAATATAACAAGAGAGCTCTCAAACTACTTTCCACTTCGAGCAGCTTGAAAGGTGAAATGAGAACATATTACAATCCAGGCAACATAATACTTTCCTTTTCAGAAATTGATTCCTTGAAAAGAGGTGAAATTGCAGAATTAATATTCTTAGCAGTTGTACCTGATTCTCTTATGAGTATATTCTATATTTATGCTGATAATTTTAAAACCGATTCGCTTTTGTTTCTTGATTTCAAATCCGATACATTATATGGATTCTGTAATTCCGGCGGCAAGTGTGAACTTACTTACTTGAAATATAGTGATAATATACACGAATTGCAGCAAAATTATCCCAATCCTTGGAGCGATTATACTGAAATTCGATTTTCAATAATGGAAAAGGTTGAAGTATTTTTGGATATTTATTCTGCAGATGGTGTTAGAGTTATGAGTTTGCTCGATGGTACACAAATTATGGAACCTGGAGAATATATAGTCAGAATAGAATCTCTTGACTTACAATCAGGTATCTACTTCTACAATATCAGAGCAGGTATTTTCTCCAAGTCAAAGTCAATGATACTAATAAAGTAATTTTTAAAAAACGTAATTTTTTTATTATTTACAGGAAACATACACAAGCTATGAATTTTAAGGATTTCGTAAAATATTACGACAGACCGGGTATTGTGGTCGTACTAGAGGGAAAAAGAATCGTTCTGGAAGATGATAAGCCACGTTTATTAGAACTTAGTAAACTGCTTGCCGAAAACACACAACACATTATTTATAGAAGTGGAAATGCTTCCGGTGCAGATAATTATTTCTCGAAAGGTTTCTACGGAAAATTTGCTTCTCGATTCGAAGTTGTTATTCCTTATGATGGACATAGGAAAGAAGACAGTCATGGATTTAAGATAATAAATATTGAAGACTACCAATTGGATTTAAGGGATAAGCTAGTAAAAGAAACTATGAAAAACAGGCAAAACAAGGATATGTTTTATACATATATCGGCGGCGAAAGGAACCGAATGTCAATAAAAGCAGCCTATTTGCTCAGAGACACCTTGAAAATTCTGGGTTTTCCTCCTTCAGTAAAAGGAGCGTCTTTTGCATTATTCTACGATGATTTGAGAAAACCGGAAATAGGTGGTACCGGTCATACTATAAATATTTGCAGGAATAATTTTGTACCGTTTATCAACCAACAAATTTGGTTTCAATGGTTAGGATAATTTGAAACTGAAAATCAAAAATATTGGAATAACTTATAAAATAAAGCTATAAATTATTCATCTATATTTAATTGTATAAAATTAAGAAATTATTCAGGATTTAACATGACTTCTCGTGAAATAAGGCAATCATTTCTCGAATTTTTCAGATCTAAACAACACAGAATAGTACCAAGCGCACCGGTGATACCACACGGTGACCCCAGTTTACTCTTTACTAATGCAGGAATGAATCAGTTCAAAGATGTATTCCTCGATACAGGTTATCGTGATTATGTCAGAGCAGCCGACACACAGAAGTGTATTCGCGTGAGCGGAAAACATAATGACCTCGAAGAAGTAGGTGTTGACACTTATCACCATACGTTTTTTGAAATGCTGGGTAACTGGAGTTTCGGAGATTATTATAAGACTGAAGCAATTGATTGGGCATGGGAGTTATTGACAAAAGTATGGAAGTTGCCTAAAGAAAGATTACACGCAACAGTTTATAAGACCGACGACGAAGCCTTCGATATTTGGAAAAATTATCTTCCGGAAGACAGAATCCATCGTTTCGCTGAAAAAGATAATTTCTGGGAAATGGGAGAAACCGGTCCTTGTGGACCATGTAGTGAGATTCATTTTGACCGAACCGAAGACTTAAGCGGCGGTAAATTAGTAAATGTCGGTGCACCTGAAGTTATTGAGATTTGGAACCTCGTATTTATCCAATACAATAGAAAGTCAAACGGCGAGCTCGAACCTTTAAAGACAAGGCACGTAGATACAGGCATGGGTTTTGAAAGGATTTGTGCTGTTATTCAAGGTAAATCTTCAAATTATGATACTGATGTATTTATGCCTTTGATAAATAGAATATCAGAACTTAGCGGAAGGAAATATGACGGCGGACTAAATGATTCGGACAGTATTTCTATGCGTGTCATAGCTGACCATGTTAGAACACTTGCATTTGCAATAGCCGATGGTGCTCTACCCGGAAACGAAGGTCGAGGTTATGTACTCAGACGAATTCTGAGACGCGCTTGCAGATTTGCACGAAATTTAGGATTTAATGATCCGGTAATATATAAACTCCTCCCAATATTGGAGGGCTCAATGAGTGATGTATTCCCGGAGTTGTCTGAACAAATGGGTACGATAGAACGTATAATTAAAGGTGAAGAAGAAAGTTTTCTTCAAACTTTAGACAGAGGAATTGAAATATTTGAAGATAAGGCGAAAAACACTCTCGAATCAAATAAGACTTGCATTACTGGGGCTGATGTTTTCTTACTCTACGATACTTATGGTTT
>JBAYPL010000078.1:0-10826 GCA_041677745.1 Kapaibacterium sp. (SeqCode) | reverse complement strand
GCTTTTGACCCGGAAAATGCCGACATTGCGTTTGTATCATTTTCAAATTACAATGTTTTGAGTATTTTTATGACTGAAGACGGTGGAGAAAGCTGGCAAGCTGTATCAGGGAATTTGGAGGAAAACCCGAACGGTACCGGAGCCGGTCCGGGAGTTAATTGGATGAGTGTACTTAAACTTGGTGACAGACGAGTTTATTTTGCCGGAACCACTGCCGGATTATTTTCTACTGCTTATATAAACGGTATGGCAACTTCATGGCAGATGGAAGGTCCGGAAAGTATCGGCAATATGGTCATTGATATGATTGACATAAGACAGGAGGATTCTTATATTGCCTTGGGCACTCATGGCACAGGAGTATTTGAAGGTTTTTACAAGAATCTGCCTGAAGAACCGCTGCCGGTATCTTTGATTGAGCCGAAAAACGGTACTGTTAATATTTTAGATTCTCTTACTCTATCATGGGAAATGAGGACAAACGGTTTCTACGAGCTGGAAATCGCTAAAGATCCGAATTTTATAGAAATTGTCGAATCAGTTAAAGGACTTGACGCCAACTCCTTCAGATGGTTCGGAATGGAACAAGGTAAACAGGATTATTTCTGGCGGGTAAGAAATTCCGGTCCGGGAGGCGTCAGCGATTATTCTGAAACATGGCATTTCCAAACTGCCATTGCTCCCCCAAGCATAATTTTCCCAATTTCGGGTTCAGACCAAGTAGCGACAAGTTTTACATTTAAGTGGGAACCTGTCGAAGGAGCCACTGCTTACAGATTGCAGACTGCACTCGGACTAACAATTGAGCCTCCATTGATTGATACTATATTAAGTGGAACTGAATTATCCGTTGAAGATTTTGCAAAGAATAAAAGATATGTCTGGCGACTTGCTTCCATTGAAAATGATTTTCAAGGATTGTTCGGAGATACTTATTCTTTTATAACAAGACTTGAAGTAACAGTGGAAAATTCAAATGATGAAGGCATCTTATTGTCAATAGAACCTAATCCCGTGAAGGATTTTGCTTATATATCCGTCAAGACAGATTATGATTTTATTGGTGATTTATTCGTGTTCGATGCCAACGGCAATATCATTAAATCTGTAAAAAGATATAATTTTGGTTCGGGTGCCGTATCGTTTCCGTTCAATAGCTCAGTAATTTCATCAGGTCTTTACAATGTAGTACTTACAAGCGGAAATAAAAAGATTTATCACAAAATGCAAGTAGTAAAATAAGTGATTTGTAAATTTATGCTTAAAACAATTCTCTGTTTTTTCTTGATAATTAGCTTTTATACGGCTTCAATTTCACAAGAAATTGAAGCCCGTTTGACTGCCGATACCAATCACCTGCTGATAGGTGAACCTGTTCGGTTGAATCTGACTGTCAAGTCACCTAATGATTACAAAATTAATTTTCCTTTATTTGCCGATACTCTCGGGAATTTTGAAATAGTCGAATTGTATGAGATTGATACAATACATTCAGAATCAGGCTATTACCAATTAAGTAAAAATATTGATATAACATCATTTGACGAGGGTACTTTTATTGTACCCGGAATAATTTTGACTTATGAAATATCAAGTGAATCCGACCTGAGATTAATTGAAACAGAGAGCATAAGTCTCAGTTATTATACTGTTGAGGTAGATACAAGCGGTACCGATATTAAGGATATCAAACCACCGATAGAGATTCCTTTGTCTCTTGAGGATTTGCTTCCGTATTTTGCGACGATATTAGGTGTATTTGCTGTTTATTACGCAATCATTATTATTTTCGGTAAGAAGAGGACAAAGCAACTCAATCAAATTCCAAAATATGACCCTAAAATTCCGGCAGATTTGGAAGCGTTGGAAGCATTACAAAGATTGGAGAAGGAAAATCTTTGGCAAACAGGACATTATAAGTTGTATTATTCTAAACTTACTGATATTATAAGGATTTATGTACATCGAAGATATCATCTCAATGCATTTGAGATGACTTCCGGAGAGCTTATCGAGGAATTAGGAAGATACGAAAGTAACCAAATTGCATTAGTTGATATGAATGACATTCTAAGTATATCGGATTTGGCAAAATTTGCCAAATATGAGCCTGAACAAGAGGAAAATATTGCTTCGATGAAAAATGCGGTTCAGTTCATTAATTTAACAAAGGTTATTGAATTGGGTGCTGATGATACAGAAAATAAAATTTCGGGGAGTGGACGATGAATATGTTACCAACCGGAATGAAGTTTGCCAATCCAGAATATTTATATTTGCTTTTGCTCTTGCCATTATTTATATTATGGTATATATATAAAGAGCGTCGCCAAAATTTAGGGTTTAAGTTGTCAAGTATTTCAGGTATGAATACTGGCAAATCACTTAGGATTTATTTACGTCACAGCATTATTGTGTTCAGACTCATACTAATGGGAGCTTTGATAATCGCATTGGCAAGACCGCAAACCAGCTCGACAATGGAAACAATTTCGTCTGAAGGTATTGATATCGTAATATCACTCGACGTCAGTACTTCGATGCTTGCTGAGGATTTTAAACCCAACAGAATTGAATCTGCAAAGAATCAAGCATTAGACTTTGTTGATAAAAGAACTGATGACAGAATGGGATTTGTAGTGTTCGGTGCAGAGAGTTTTACGCAATGTCCTGTTACAGTTGACCATAACGTCCTGAAAAATCTTATCAAAGATGTTAGAAGCGGAATGTTAGAAGATGGTACTGCTATTGGTATGGGTATTGCAACCGCTGTTACTCGACTAAAAGACAGCAAGGCTAAGAGTAAAGTCATAATCCTGTTAACAGATGGCGTAAATAATACCGGAATAATTGCACCTGAGACTGCAGCGGAGATTGCCGCTACATACGGCATCAAAATCTACACAATCGGTGTCGGCACACGTGGATTGGCTCCATACCCGGTACAGACTCCTTTTGGAACCCAATATAGAAATGTTGAGGTTGAAATTGATGATAATCTTTTGAAAAAAATAGCCGAAATGACCGGTGGAATGTACTTTCGTGCTACTAACAACAAAGGCTTGAATGAAATTTACTCGGAAATTGACAAATTGGAAAAGACACAAATTGATGTTGCTGTGTTTTCTAAAAAAAAGGAAGAATTTCTTCCCTTTGCAATTATCGGATTGGCTTTTCTTCTTATAGAAATTCTATCAAGGTATTTATTTTTCAGGACTCTGCCGTAATGAAGGGTAATTTAACTGTATCACACATCAATAAATATAAAGAAATCAGTGCTGTCATTAAGTCCAGATTGAATGATTTTAAGTCCGTGCCGGCAAAAGATTATTTTTATGAGTTATGTTATTGTATATGTACTCCTCAATCAAAGGCAGCAAATGCTCTTATTGTTCAGAATATGCTTGCTGAAAATGATTTTTTCAACAAGGCTTTTGATCCGACTCCCATACTGCGAAGTCCATCAAATTACATAAGATTTCATAATCAAAAAGCTGCGAGATTATTAAGAGTCCGAGAAGAATTTAATGAGATATCTGAAATAATTTCAAGTAATATGAGTAATTACGAAAAAAGAAATTGGCTTGCAAATAATCTCAACGGCTTCGGCATGAAGGAAAGTTCTCATTTTCTGAGGAATATTGGATATGAAAATTTGGCTATACTCGACAGGCATATTCTCAGGCATTTGATGAACTGCGGTGTTTTCGACGAATTACCTAAACTTACACCGGAAAAAAATTATATTTCCGTTGAGTCGAAATTTTTGGAATTTGCAGATTATGTTGGGATTAGCTTAGATGAACTCGATTTATTATTCTGGGCTTCCTCGACCGGTGAAATTATTAAATAGTATA
Organism: Kapaibacterium sp. (SeqCode); assembly: GCA_041677745.1. Taxonomy (GTDB): domain Bacteria; phylum Bacteroidota; class Ignavibacteria; order Kapaibacteriales; family UBA2268; genus JANJTB01. The sequence goes on along the minus strand of JBAYPL010000078.1, from coordinate 6,969 downwards.
ATATTTTTTACCCTGTATTGAATTTGAAAGAATATAAGCGATAAGTGTAATAGCTCATCTCTTCAATTAAAAAATCTTAAAAGTAATATTCTATTTATCGCTCACTGATTTTTTCCCTTTGTGAATTTGTATTCCGAATTCCTTCTTCAAGATTTTTTCAGAAATAATTTCTAATCCGCTTTCAACCTCTTTTCTTATAATGTCACTCAATCCGTCAAATCTGTTCTCAATCACGAGAGGATTCCCGAATCTGAAGAACAAATCAGGCTTCTCATCGCTCAAGAATTCAATTTTTATGGATAATGGAAGAATAGTAACCGGTTTTGCATATAATCCTGCAATAATTTCAATGCCTTTACGGAAATTCAAGGGTCTTATAAAACTTGGAAGCAATTCCCCCTGAGGAAATATTGTTATCACAGGCGGAGGGTTAGTCTCCATGATAGAAGAAGTGTAGCGTAGTGATTCCATGATTTCGCTTGGTGTTTGTTTATTGATGGAGAATCCGCCCAGCTTAACAAAGAATTTAAATTTGGAAAGCTGTTCTTCAAGAATCATAATATAAAACTTCCTATTTAAGATTTTTTTATTCAAAAGATAGACAAAAAAACCGTCCCACCAAGTTGAATGATTTGGAGTAAGTATCAATGGATAATCGGAGTTTATGTATCCAATATCACCAATCAAATTAATTGAATGAAAATTTTTAGCCATCATTCTAAAAATATAGGGCTTGAATATAAGTTCAGCAAACTTTGAATGCTTTGCCTTAATCATTTACTCGTAAATCTTCCGGTAATTTCTGATAATAAAATTTGAATTTTTCTGTTATGAGTAACATAGACTCTGCCAAGGAAAGGATTATAATTATTCTGTTCTATCTTTTGCAATAATTCTCCATAAATTTTGCTTGCAGCTTTAATTGTAAACTGTGATTCTTTGTCAAGCATACCGATACCGGGCTGGGCATCCATGTAATATTTCAAAGCTCTGCTCACCTGAAATTTCATTAATTCACGTACTTGCGAGTTATATACAGAATTCGAAATATCTTTTACACTGACATTGAATCTGTCAAGTTCATCCATTGGGATATATATCCTACCTAATTTAGCATCTTCTCCTACGTCACGTAAAATATTCGTCAATTGCATAGCAATTCCAAGCTTTTCTGCATATTCCAAGGTTGTTTTACCTCCATGGAAACCAAGTACATAAGTCATCATTATTCCGACTGTTGAAGCAACACGATAGCAAAACAGATAAAGCGAATCAAAATCATTATAAGAACTAATACTTAAATCCATCTCTACGCCGTTCAACAGTTCTTCTGAGAAATCTTTCGGGATATCAAATTCGTTTGCAACTGCGATAAAAGCCTTCAAAGCAGGATGTTCTGATTCGCCGTATTTGTAAGCATTATTAAGTTCTTGTCTGAATGTACTCAACTCTCTGAATTTCTCGTCAATAGAGCGATTACGCGGTTTATCAATTATATTGTCTGCGAATCTGCATAAATTATAAACTGCATAAGTTCCCCATTTTTTATACTCCGGTAATAATTTCGACGCAAACGAAAAACTTTTTGCATGAAACTCAATTATTGATTTGGAATATAGAAAAGCAGGGAACAAGTCATCTTTTTCCCAATAATTATTTTTTTGATTCATTTATTGTCTTTAATGATACAATTCTCTGTAGCTTCCGCCGAAAGCATGACACCCGGTATGCCACCACCCGGATGTGTGCCGGCTCCGACAAGATACAGATTTTCAAAATCTTCACTTTTATTGTGTGGTCTGAAGTATGCTGTTTGCAAAAGTACCGGTTCCATTCCCCATGGTGTACCTAAATATGAGTTCCTGTCGCGTGAAAAGTCAAGAGGTGTATATGTTCTTTCAACTTCAATATTCTTTCTAAAGTCAACTAAATCAAATTCTGCTTCAAGGAAATTTATTACTTTATTTGTAAACGGTCTTGCCATTTCATCCCAACTTATATTCGAGCTGAGATTCGTAACGGGAACAAGTACATAAATGCTCTCACAACCATCAGGTGCCATAGATGGGTCTGTCTTTGTAGGATTGTGTAAATACATTGAAAAATCGTCCGGCAGAATATTTTTGTCAAAGATATCATCAATCAAATTTTTGTATCTGTTCGATAAAATCAATGTGTGATGCAGTAATTGCGGATACTTCTTTTTAACACCGAGGTAGATCACGACAGTACCCATTGAATATTTACTATGCTGCAAACGATCTAAGCTCCATCGCTTACTTTTATCGGATTGAATAAGTTGTCCGTAAGTATGAGTAACATCAGCATTAGAAACAACAATATCCGTGTGATATTCTTTTCCTCTTGCTATGACTCCCGTTACTTTATTATCGTTAGTAATAATTTTTTCAACAGGAGTGTTAGTAAGAATTTTACCTCCCTGTTTTTCAAAAACTTGTTGTAAAGCATTAACTAGACTATACATACCACCCTTCGTGTACCAAACACCGCCAACTTTTTCAAGATAGGAAATCATTAAATAAATAGCCGGTACTCTAAAAGGATTACCTCCAATAAAAAGAGGATGAAAAGAAAACATGAACTGATGTCTGTAATCTTCAAAATAATTGGAAGCGAGCTTGAAAGCAGAATTAAAAGCTTTGATTTGTAAGGCTTTGGGTATGAATTTTATCATTGTGCTTAAATTAGTAAAAGGTACCGAACCAAGTCCTTTTGTAATTACTTCATGATATATTCTACCTGAGTTTTCAATGAATTCGTCGTATTTTTCAGCATCTTTCTTGTTAAACTTAGCCATCTGCGACTTCATTGATTCTGAATCACCGCTATAATCAATATGAGATTTGTCATGGAAATATAGTCTGTAGTATGGATTCAGTTCGTGATACTCTAAGTAATCCTTAGATTTTTCTCCTGCTGCTTCAAATAGCCTTTCAATAATTTCAGGTGCAGTTATTAATGATGGTCCCATATCGAAAGTATAACCCTTTTCCTTAAATTGATAGGCATGTCCGCCTAACATTTCATTTTTCTCAAAGATTGTAACCTTAAAACCTCTTGCTTGCAAGCGAATTGCAATTGCTAAACCTCCGAATCCTGAACCTATAACCGCAGCTGTCTTCATACACTTCTCATCATTTTACGGATTGAACTTTAATAATTTAAGTAGTAACTAAAAAATTAAAATTTTATTTTAACAGTATTTTTTGCTTCTTTTTGTTTAGCAAATTAAGTATTTTCTCGGGGAAGTTTGTTGCTATAGCTCTAATGTCATATTGCAATACAGAATTCAAAGCATCTTCATCATCAACAGTATAAACTCCGGTAAAAATGCCATGCTTATTAACATCATCACTTATAATTGAATTTATTTCATCAACTGAGCATATAAATGCATCAAAATCAAAGTCCTCACGGATTTTGGAAGGCAATCTGTCATCACCGGGTATTTTCAACACAGCTGTAAATATATCTTTATTAACTGTTTTCAAAGACTTAAGAATATCATAACTGAACGAGCCGAATATTGTATTCATCTCATAGTTATTAGTAATGATTAAATCTACCAAGCATTCAATATTCTCCTTAAATTTTACACCGGTATTAACTTTAATTTCAATCATGAGGTAGCATTTGTTAATCGCAAGCTTGAGAACATCCTCCAATAGCGGAATATGCAAAGAATCAAAATCGGTATCAGCCTCTGTGCCGATTACAATATTTCTGATATCTGAGTAATTCAGCTCAGAAATTTTTTTATTGAATCCGGGAGGAACGAAATCATGAAATACAACAAACTTGTTGTCGGCTGTCACCTGTATATCCAATTCAATAATATTTACACCCGTATCAATAGCGTCCGCAAATGCGGCAAGCGTGTTTTCCGTGATTATGCCTGATGAACCTCTATGGGCAGCAATCATTAGGTGCCCTGTACTTTCAAATTCTTTCAGTGTCATCATAAAATGTTCAAATTTCTGTTAAAAATATCTAAATATAATAATAATTATTTATAGAGTATATAAATTATTTTAACGAATTAAACAAGTTATTTGTGTGAAATAAAAAAAAGTGTTATTTTGTGCTTGATTTTATTGCTTATTTATAAGAGGTGTAACATGCCTAACAAAGCTAAAGTGTCAGAGATAATGATGACAAACGTTTTTACCGTGAGTATTGACAATACGGTGTTTGATGCAGAGCAAATAATGAAAAACGAGAAAGTAAGACATATACCTGTTCTTGAGGGCAGAAAAGTAGTTGGTATTCTATGCGATGATAAAATCAGGGAGTATAAGTTAAGACAGATTTATGAAAGTGACCAAAATTTCGGTGATATGGGGTTTAACAAAATTACTGATTTTGAAAAAATCATGAAAGAAATAACTCACGTACTATACCCTGAAGATGGTGTATCTAAAGCTGTAAAATTATTTGCCAAACATAAAGTTGATTGTCTGCCAGTAGTTGATTGGGATATGAATCTCGTAGGACTGGTGACAACCACTGATTTGCTGCTTTTTTTCCATCGTTTTTTAGAGGAAATGGAAAGCGTACCATAAATCAAAATTTTATTGATAATCCCCTAAATCATTGATTAATTGCTTTGGTTTAGGGTTTTTTTGTTTATTGATCAACATATTAAATTTTAAATGCTTAAACAAACAAAACATTTAAGGTTCAACGCCACAATGAAATTTCTTATATTTGTAATCCGAATTTTTGAAAATTTTAAAAAATAAAGATGAAAATAAACATATTCCGATTCTTAATAATTTTAGTTAGTTTTCAAACAAGTATATTGATTGCTGATGAAACGGAAGTAAAGGACAGCGTAAACTATGAACTCAAGCCCAAATACGGCTTAGTAGGTGCATATAACTTTAATTTACACTCTTCATCCATTACAAATATCAAGGGATTTAACAGTTGTTGTCCGGAATTCACAGGAGGATACGGTAACGGATTTTATGTTGGCGGATTGTTTGAATACCCACTGAACGAAGAAATGGAATTGATGTTAAGAATCAGTTATAATTCATATAACGGTTTGCTGAGCGAATCAGTTAACTTACCTGTTTATGACGCTGTAACCGGTGGATCTATCACAGCCACAATAGAAAATCGCTTCGATGTGCAGTACGGAACGATTGGAATAGAACCAATGTTTTCACATAAAATTAAAGATAATTTGTTTGCACATGCCGGATTTAGAGCCGGGCTCCTCGTTGATCATAATTACTCGCATATAGAAGAAATAACAAATCCAAAAAATCGGGGGACATTTTCAAACGGATTACAAACCTGGAATGTATCATCAGGAGAAGTACCGGAGTCTAACATACTTTTATTAGGATTGCAACTTGGTTTAAGTTATAATCTACCTTTGAATAAGAATAAATCGTTATTTTTGGCTCCCGAGATATTCTATCATTTACAATTTACACCTTTGATTAAAGAACAATCATGGAATGTACATCAATTCCGTCTTGGAGCATCCATCAAATACAGACAACCACCGCCACCGCCACCGCCACCACCGCCACCGCTCGATCCGCCGTATCCGGGCTTACCTTTACCACAAGAGCCCCCAATTTTAGCTGCCTCAGTGTCAGTTGTGGAGGTTGATTCATTAGGAAATGAGAATAAAAACTTTAGTTTGAAGATTGAGGATTTTGTATCATACAATATGCGTCCCTTATTGACTTATGTATTTTTCGATTCACTTTCTTCGGAGATACCGGACAAATATATTAAGTATAAAAAAAGTGAAGTAAATGATTTTACAGAGTCTTCCTTACACAACTTAGGACCCATTGAAACATATTATCAAATACTGAACATTATAGGTATGCGGATGCAGCAACATCCCGAAACAACAATAAAAATTACCGGTACTAACTCTAATTCAGGTGACGAAAAAGGAAATACGAGTTTGTCAAGAGACAGGGCAGTTAATGTGCGAGATTATCTTAGGGATGTTTGGGGTATTGACGGGACAAGAATGCCGATTGTTGCACGAAATTTACCTGAAAAATTTACAAGGCAGGATGACCCCGGAAGTGATTCAGAGAATCGAAGAGTGGAAATTATAGCAAGTGCTCCTATAATCACAGAGCCAGTTTTTACAATAGATACCATGCGTATTCTCTCAAAATACGATTTAAGGTTTAAGCCTTTATGTGATTCTGATGTCGGTATAAAAAATTGGGAACTTAAAGTAATGTTTGAGAACAAAGAACTTGCTAACTACGATGGTAAAGGTAATGTACCAAAAAATTTGAATTGGAAGCTTGAGAATAACACAAACGGTTCACCAAAAACTGCAGGTAACATCTTTTATTATTTAATGGTTACCGATTCTCTCGGTCAAACAGCTACATCTTCGAAAAATAGAATTCCTGTTGAACAATTAACAATAGACAGAAAACGTCTAGAAAGAATAAAAGATAAAGAGTTCGAATATTACAGTTTAATTTTATTCGACTTTGGAAAATCTGATTTAAGAAGCGAACATAATAAGGTAGTTGATTTTATTAAAGACAGAATAACCGATAACGCTAAAGTATATGTACGAGGTTATACCGATTTAATCGGAGAGGAAGAAATAAACAAGAGAATTTCAGAGAAAAGAGCAAATGCAGTAGCCAAAAGACTCAAAATTCCGAGAGCTATTGTTGAAGGAATTGGTGAAGAAGTTGTCTTGTATAACAACGATACACCGGAGGGTAGATATTACTGTAGAACTGTACAAATTATTATTGAGACTCCCGTTCATGACTGATATTTGACTTAGTTGAATTTTAAATAGAAACTGTTCAATTAGAGGTGAGCCATGCTAAAGGAACGTTACGTCAATATATTTACAGATTTCGGTTTCAAGAAGTTGTTCGGAACTGAAGTCAATAAAGATATAATGATAGATTTTCTCAATGTGATTCTGAAAGG
>JBAYPL010000077.1:0-10827 GCA_041677745.1 Kapaibacterium sp. (SeqCode) | reverse complement strand
CGGAGATAAGACTTTAGATTATCACAGGAAGAAGAAAATTCGGCAACTTGATTATATTCGGCAGACTTATTCCGAATATTATGACAGCGATATAATATTTAATCCGATTTATGATTCTGAGTTTATTAGATTCGACATTATTGAAAGAACGAAAATAATTGAGACTGCAACGGAAATTTGTCGCCATCGTTTCAACCTCTTAGGCTCATGCCTTACGGAGGTAGCTTATGATTATGATTATTACGGATATGAGGGATATAAGTATTGTCATTCAATCAAATTCAGCAATCTCGAAAACTTGGCTGAACAAACAATATCGAGTTCTAATTTAAACTATTCAAAGAAAGTAATCAAACATATCGGTAAGGATTATCATCCCATAGATTGGCAAAGGGATTTCAGGTCTGGTTTTCGTTGGGATTCAAAACAACATTATCTGAAATTGACCTATGGTGACAAACATGGTGTAGATGTGAAAATGCCATTTGAGCTTGGTCGCTTGCAACATTTCGTCATTCTGTTTTACGCTTGGAAGTTTACTGGCAATGAGTCGTATCTTGAAGAATTCAAAAATCAAACTTTGGATTTTATTGCTTATAATCCTCCAAAATTCGGAATTCAATGGAAAATGCCTATGGATGTGGCATTACGAATGGTAAATTTGTGCTCTGTTTTATCACTTTTTCATACAGCAGGTGCAGATTTAGAAAATGCTTTCATCCGTTTGGTATCAAATTATATTTATGATCATCAAATATATTTGTTGAATAATTTAGAATGGATTTCAGGCTCACGCGGCAATCATTATTTTGCTAATATTTGCGGATTGTTATATACTTCTTCCTTTCTTCCGGTTGACACAATTAGCTCCTTTGCTTTTGTACTTGCATTAAACGAGTTCGAGAGTGAAACCTTATATCAGTTTTACCCTGATGGCGGAAATTTCGAAGCCTCACTTCCCTATCATAATTTTGTAAGTGAAATGCTTTTCCAAACATTTATCATGTTGAAGAGAATAAAGCAGGACAGATTGTCACTAATAGCCGATAAATACAGTAAAGATACCGCAGAGATGTTTATTCTCAACAGAGATTTATGTAAACGCATAAAAAGCAAATTCAGAATGAAAGGTATCAATTTCGGAAAAATTGACTTCTCAAATGCTTTTGACGTGAAGTTAAAGAAAATTGCAGAATTCACTTGTGATACAATTACTACAAATTACAAAGATATCAATATCGGTGATTCTGACAGCGGTTTCTTTTTCAGATTTATACCCAAAATCAATAATGACTTCAGTTTTGATTCATCAAACAGGGAAGAAATAATCAAAATCTGTAACTATATACGAAAATCCGGTGAACAATCGAAGGTCAAATTATTTGAAGATTTCGGCTTATATACTTTCAGAAACGATTGTTATGAAATTTATCTGAGATGTGGCTCCTTAGGTCAGAACGGTAAAGGAGGACATGCCCATAACGACCAGCTTTCTTTTGAATTATTTTCCGGAGAAATTCCATTAATAGTGGACAGCGGGACATACACTTACACAGCTCTACCCTATCAACGTAATCTATATAGGTCAACCTCTCATCATAATACTTTGACTATTGACGAAACTGAACAAAATCCAATTGGTGACGTGAAAAACCTGTTCTGGCTTAGAGATAAATCAAAAGCTAAAGTGCTTAGATATGATAATAATTCGTTCTCAGGAAGCCATATCGGCTATGGCGAGGTACATCAAAGAGATTTAACATTTAATCAAAATGAAATATTAGGTATAGACAGATGTACCATACCAAAGACAAAAAGCGTGAGGTTTCATCTAAACAATTCAGCGATTGTTGAAAAGATTCAATCAAATTATGCAAAAATCAGAATCAGCGGCAAAATGTTTATCATTATGAGTGATTCAGGTACCATCAAGCAAGAAACATTTTTTTATTCGCCGGCTTATGGTGTGAAATATTTGTCAAATGAAATTGTCATAGTCAGTGATTTTGATGTAATATCATGGAAAATATTGATTAACGATTGAACCTGATTGATAAATATATAGTTAAACAATTTATTCTTACTTTATTGTTTGGGATTATTGCTCTTAGTATAATCTTTGTGGTTGTCAATTTGTTGGAGAATTTAGATAACTTTCTAGACCAGAAAGCTACCACAATAATAATTATTAAGTATTATATCTACTATCTACCTGAAATAATTAAGTTATTGACGCCTGTTTCATCATTGATTGCTACCTTGTTTACCGTAGGACGACTTTCGACTCTTAATGAGATAACTGCTATGAAATCCGGCGGAATGAGCCTTTACCGTCTTATGGTACCTCTATTGCTCGTCAGTTCAGTGTTAAGCATCATGCAATTATATTTCAATGGTTGGATTGTCCCTGCAGCTAATGAACAAAAGCGTCAAATCGAGCAAAAATACCTTTCCAAGAGCAATGCAGGTAATTCTATTTACAATTTGTACCTACGCGACACTCCTGTAAGGAATATCATCATGCAATATTACGATGCAGAAATGATGCAAGGGAGCCGTGTGTCCATCGAAGAATTTTCGAATGAAACTTCACCAAGGATGATAAGCAGGATTGAAGCCGGTACAGTTACATGGCTTCCTGATTCTAACAAATGGATTGGAGTGGGAATCATTCTTCGAGAATATTCCGAAAAAGCAGTCAAAATCAGTAAGATTGATACTCTTGATATATCTATGAGGCTTCGTCATAAAGATATTGAGCAGCTTAGAAGAGACCCCGGTGAAATGAACTTCAACGACTTGAAGAATTATATCGAAATTCTTAAAGTCGGAGGAAAAGATGTTCGTATGCAACTTATTAACTATTACGGAGCTTGGGCTTTCCCTTTTGCTAACCTTATTGTTGTCATGTTCGGAGTTCCTTTTGCTTCTGTTCGACGTAAAGGAGGCATTGCTATTCAGATAGCTGCTGCAATGGTCATAGCTTTTACTTACATGATTTTTACTGAGGTAAGTAAGACAATGGCTTACGCATACAGTTTAGACCCCATATTTTCCGGCTGGTTAGCTAATATTTTCTTTTTGATTGCCGGTTTATTCACGATTTACAAAACCAAAACATAATTAAGAATATTTTCTATATATATTTAAATTTTCAAGGATTCATCAAATGACTAAATATTTACTGTTTCTTATCATTGCAGCGACCTTAACTGCACAGTCTCAAAACCCGGATGACTATTTTAATCCATTTCGAGCAGAAACTTGGGTGTTCGGAATATCCGGAAGTCTGTCGTTTGACAATTTCCATACATCCTACAACCGTGATGAGTATCCTCAACTAAAAATCAACTCCACCGATTTCACAATCAACACTCGTAATGGTAGAATGGTCAGTAAATACATAGCAGTAGGAGTTGATTTTCAATGGGATATTAATAATTCAACAACTTCTCCCGATGGATCTGAAGAAATCCTTGAAGTCAAAGAAGTCGAAACTCTTGGCTTCATAGGTGTCTGGGGCAGATACTATGTCCCCTTGAAAAAGGAGGATTTTGCTGTCTTCGCGGAGGTTTCCATTGGTTATTCTTCATACAGTGATGAACAAAGAGTCTCTGATGGTTTATTTACATCAAATAACATCACTGATGCTGATGGTTTAGGTTATAATGCCGGATTAGGATTATCTCTATTTGTAACTAAGCATATTGCATTTGAATTGACAGGCAGATTTGAAGCAGGTGAACTAACTGGCACAACCAAGACATTAGAAAATTCTCAAGAGTTAATCAATGATTTTAAAATCAATAAACAAAGAATTAATTTACTCCTTGGAATTCAAATCTATTTGTAACGGCAACTTTAGTTTGCACATAATTATATTTTGAAAAATATATACGAGAACATGCTATATTCATTTTTGAAATTCCGATTTCCTCCGATTAATGAAACGCGATGCAAACGGACCAATTTCAGAAATAAGTAATCCGGAGAATAGGATTGCTGCACCTGCGTATTCTCTGAAATTCAATATTTCATTGACAATTATTACAGCAAGAGCATTTGCAACTATCGGTTCAAGAGAGAAAATCAATGCCGCCTTGATAGGTGTCGTGTATCTTTGGACACTTGTGTGAATTATGGTTACTGCAAATGAAGCCAGAATACCGTTGAACGCAAGTGCTGTAATTAGATTCGTAGAGAAGTTAATCGAGTAATTATCAAGTTCGAATAAAATTAAGGTTGCAAGTGGTGGTAATATTGCAGCAAGAAACTGCAATACTACTAATTTATGTGTTTTGTTTTTTTCTAACACTGCTTTATTGGTAAATTTATCCATAAAAGTAATATAGAATGCCCAAAACACAGTAGATAAAAGTGTCAACAGGTCACCGGGATTTAAGTTGTCGAAGTCGGGTTTTGTAAATATAAACAGACCGATTGTGGCTACCACTACCCCTATCTTTGACCAGAAGTTGATGTTGGTGCGGTTTATGAGCTTAAATACGAATGGCGTTATTGGAACTGTCATTCCGGTAATGAAAGCAGATTTTGATACGCTGGTGTATTTAAGTCCGTAAGTTTGAAGAACAAATCCTCCGCCGAACAACAGTCCGAGCACAACACCTTGAATTAAAGTTTCTCGACTGAGAGGGAATATTTTATTTCCGAAAAATATCAATGAAAGTGAGATTGCAATAAGAAAACGTATAAGAATGAAAGTCGAAGGTGTACAATCATCTAAACCAATTTTTGTAAAGAGGAAAGTACCGCCCCAGATTAATGTTACCGACAACAGGGCAAGTTCGGCTTTCCATGCTTTCAAAACAAACTCCGTTTATATTGTTAAATTATAAAATTTTAATTTTACAAAAGTAATAGAATTTATGTTATTATTCAAACTTGAACATTACTGCCATATTGAGAATATCCACTCGTATGTACCTGTATCCTTAAATTATTTTATTCTATATATATTTTTAACAGAATTGATAATCTAATACAAGATATAATAAAGCAATTAATGAATGATATATTCAATGAGTAAATTACAGGCTTAATCATTTTAAACCATATAATTAAGCCCGTAACTTACTAAGACTGTTTTAACTGTAGCTCATGCTGAGCTTCTTAGATAAATGATTTGCAGAATCCATCAAATCAACATAATATTTTCTTTCTCTGAATTCTTTTTCAGAAATATATGTTATATCAAGGAACTTTTCAATGAAATACCCTGACCTGTTGTAATTAATCTGACTCAGGCAATGATTCCAACCCTCGAACCATATATCAAGTTCTTTTTTCTGGGTATCGGAACCTTCGAAATGCACCAAGAGATCAATATCTGAGTTTGGTCCGGCTGTTTCCAAGAATACTGTTCCGAATAAATAGACAGCTTTAACCCCAAACCTCTCTCCGTCCAACTTCAATGCAATACTTTCAGCCATTCTTTTTCTCCATTGCAAAGGCTCGTCATAATGGCTATCAAACTTATTGACAAAATCCTGTTGAGATGAATAACTTTGCACAGCAGTAGATTCGGTAATCAAGCACATTGCCATATCAATATCGGCATTAAGTAGAACTCTTGCGATGCCACCTGTACTTTCACGTAAATTGATAACCCTGAGCACATTATCAAGATGTTCATATTCAGGAAGAAATCGAGATAAAGTGTTTTCTTTATTTTCAAAGAAATCCCAATTAAATTCTTGACCGTCAGTATCGGGATATAGAGGGATATATCGGATACCAGCTTCAACTAAATCCTGAAAGAAGTGAGTACCGAATGACAGCTCAGGTGTATAATTTTCCTTTTGCTTAGCAATTTCTATCAATACAGCACAATTATGAATATCCGAGTATGTTACTTTCACACCGAGTCTGATATCATCTCTGCTTCCCCATCTGCCGGGTCCCATTAAAATAAAGTTTTTCTTGGGGAGCAATTTATTCAGTTTCCCGACAGCTTGACCAACATCCAGCAAGTCTTGATGATTTTGTAGTTTTGAATATTCAATTGGGTTTACATATACAATATATGCAATATCAGGAACTTTACCATTTGAAATATATTTATTTGCAGTAAATAAGACTTTGTCTCTGGAAATATCTGTTGGAATGACTGCTGAAACAGCTTCGCCTGCTGATGATTGTGGTCTGCATTGAAGTAGATATAGATTCTTACCGTCACTGGCAAACTCAATATCAACTGGAGTATCCAGTTTATCCTTTAATTCAAGCAGCATCGTATAAATTTGTTCTATATGCTTTTTGTTTTCAATAAGATTATCAAAAGTAGCAATGATATCATGTTGTCTTGTATCAATTCCGAGTCCTACGGGTTTTTTTATGTTTCTACCGTCAACGATGGAAAATATATCGTTCAACAAGGGGTATTCATTACCGACTTCATTTATTAAGTCATTAATACCGATTGTTTCAAAAGTATTAGTTGTCAAATTTATAACATCAATATTTTTGGGTGCATAACCAACAATTTCTTGATAAGTTTGATTAACTCTCAAATTTGGCTTCCCGGGTGCAAGCAACAGTGGAAAATCATCGCCGATTCTATCTACTGCTCTTGTACCTAATCCCGGGACCATTCTAATCAAGCCGTCTTCCCGCTCAATTCTTGGAGACCATCTGAATTCATTATTGCTGAATGCAACACCTGAGAATGCAGGGAAGAAGTATTTTCCGCGTTTAGTCCAAACTACTTCTTGAATCATGATAGCCATTTCTTCATTATAATCGAGAAGTCCTTTTTCTGTCCGATAGCCAATCGGATCAGGACCAAAAGTAGATGCATATACTTCAGAAATCGCATCTAATAATTCTTCCATACGTTGCTGCTTGGGACCTTGATTTGCAAGAAACAAACTTTTGTATTTTCCGGCAAACGCTGAACCCAATCTATCCTCTAATAGGCTTGAGCTTCTCACTATTATCGGATTATCACCAAAATCATCCAGCGCTCTTGACAATCCGTTCATAATTTCAGGTGAAAAATTAGAATTTTTAAATGCTTGAACAATATGCGGATATTCTTGTCTTATCTCGTCAATATCCTTATATTTTTGATCTAAGACATCCTCCATGTTATTGTAATACATGAAGTTTGTTAATCCGTCGGAAGTTATGTACCAAGTCTTAGGGAATCTGACAGAGCGTAAAGTCTCGGTAAAATTATTGGATTTTTCGATAATTTTTCTTGCTAAAAGTAGTCCTGCTCCTTTACCACCAATTTTGCCGTGACTTTCGGCCGGAAAAATCAGCTTTTGGAGCAAATAATAAAAATCTTCTTCCCAAAAATAATTCTTTGCAATATCAATAAATTCAAGTTGCTCTGTAAGAAATCGTCTGATGAGAGCGACTACTATTCCGTGTCTTGTAGGTGTAGCTCCGATTTCAGAGCCACCGGGATTAATACTGTGATACCTACGAATTGCATCGGCAAGGTCTGTAAGTGAAGAGTTTTGGTTAGCAAGCAACTTGATGAGAATATGAGATTTTTCTTCATGAATCCATTTTTGAATTTTTTGGATTATTTCCTCTTCATTGAAATACCTTGAAGCAAGTTCAAAGATTTCGTGTCCAAACTTGAATGACTGCATGAGTACAGATTTTTTGCTGGGTCGGTTTATCTCTGCTGATACCACATCATAATCTAAATTCGAACCTAACTTTTTAAATAACTCAATGGATTCCTTCACTCCTTTACAAAACAAATGGTTTAGCATTTTTCTCGATAGAATAGAATACAGATTCTGGTCTGTCTTTTTTAACATATCAAGGATTACTAACCATTCCGGTTTCTGCGATTCAGACAGTTCCTGATTAAGTTCTTTCAACTCATGAAAAAGCCCTCTGACCTTCAAGTAGATTGCAAAATGTCCTAGCCTGTCCGATAGAGTATTGAGTAATTGCTCTTCTTCTTTCATGAAAGGATTAGTACTCGATGGTATATCGCTCTCTTGTGCATATACTTCCAATTTGCCGAAATCCTCTCCAAATGCTCTTATGACTGTGTTTATATTATATCTTCCGGTTGTAAATTCCGGCTGCTGATAGATTTTGTCAAAAAATTTTATTCTGACTCTCAATGATTCAGGGAATCTGAAACCTAAGGGTATTATCTGTAGAAGTTTTATCATAATTTCTTCTAAGGTAAGCTGAGTTTGACTAAATAAATCTTCGACTTTGTAAAGACAATTCAACTCTTTAGTCCTTTCCATCAACTCGGTATTTACCGTTTTACTTAGAGATTTCGCTTTTGAAGCCATAATTTTAAAAATTGATTAGGTTTAAAACTAATTATAATGATTTTTTGTCTTAATTATTTTATTGATACCTATATTTTTTATTTTCAATAATGTCTTTACTTTTCGTCTAGCTGATAGAAATTATAAAAAACAATTGATATTTTCAACGGAAAATTATCCATGTATCACTTAGAAATAATTTTATTGAATTTAGTATGAGCTCAAGAATAATCTACCTGACACAAGCATTTATATTCGGACAGAAATCTTGTTCGAGAATATTTTTCACGATATTGCTTGTTCTGCTTTTTATTAAAGTTGATGTTTCAGCCGAAATTGATTCTGTCAAAGCAAACAAAATCAATATACTAAGGAATGATTTGAATTCCTTATTGGCAAATCCTGATTTTTCAAATTCTCATATAGGAATTTGTGTTCAATCGGTACAATCCGGTGAAATCATATATGCACAAAATGAATACCGTAATTTCATACCAGCATCTACTCAAAAAATCATCACAACCTCTGCTGCTTTAGAATTACTCGGGAAAAATTTTAAATTTTCAACAAAAATATATCTGGACGGAATTATTGCTCCAAATGGTGAATTCACAGGAAACATAATAATCAGAGGCTCCGGTGATCCGACAATATCCAAATATTATTACAAAGAACCGCTTGAAATCATTGATTCATGGGTTGAAAAGTTGGACTCCCTCGGTATAAATTCTATCAAAGGGAATATCGTCGGTGATGATGAATATTTCGATAAGATTTACTATGGACCGGGTTGGTCGTGGGATGATTTCCCATACTTTTATTCTTCACAGGTATCGGCACTGTCAATAAATGATAACAGAGTTGATGTATTTGTTTATTCCGGAGATTCAATCGGTGATTATGCTAAGATATCATCATACCCTTATTCATCGTACTACAGGGTTATGAACAATGTAAAAACCGGAAAAACTACTGACGAACAGATATTCAACATTAGTCGTGAAACAACAGGAAACATACTCTCAATTTCGGGTACAATACCCTATGACCCAAGTGGCAAGAAGAACCATGCATTAAGTGTAACAATAGACAATCCTGCAATGTTTTTTTTGAATCTCTTCAGACAGAAGTTGGAACAGCATAAGATTTTGTTTAGTGGTGGTCTGCTGACAAAGTCAGAAATTCATGAAAAAATTGATTATACTGTGTTGAACCCAATCATTGAGTATTATTCCCCGAATATAACGGAAATTATCACGGTGATAAATCAGGAAAGTCATAACCTTGCAGCCGAAATGTTGTTAAAAACCCTCGGTAAAGAGTATCTTGGACATGGTACATTTTCTTCAGGAACGGAATATTTAAAATCCTTTTTGGATAAATCCGGAGTAAATATACAAAATATCAGGCTTTATGATGGTTCAGGCTTATCCAGATTGAACTTAATTTCACCTAATAATCTTGTTACACTCTTGAACTGGATTTACAGAAGTTCTCATAGTGATGTATTCATTAAATCACTTGCAAGTCCTGGTGAGCCGGGAACACTCAAGAGAAGAATGACACGTTCGAAAGCAGAGAAGAATGTAACAGCCAAAACCGGTTCCATGAACAATATATCATCAATTTGCGGGTACGTAACCACAAGTGACAATGAAGTTCTCTCCTTTGCTGTAATGATGCAGAATTTTACGGTACCGCCTGCTCTTGCTAACAATCTTCAAGATTTAATACTCATGCGACTTGCAAGTTTTTCAAGGTAATATTGATTCTTCATTAATTATCTCAGACTCGCAACATACAAACCCAGGTTCAGGGATAGTAAGAATATCTTGTAATTCCTGTCTGATATACTTCAATTTATCATAATCTAAGCAGTAATAAACGCGCTTTCCTTTTACATTACCTCTTAGAATTCCTACTTTTTTTAATTCTTGCAAATGTTGTACAACTGTTGTTCTTTTTATCGGTAATTCAAGTTCGAGATCGCCTGTGATACATTCATTTCGTTCCGCGATTTTTTTTATTATAAGAATTCTGTAAGGGTTTGAAATTGCATCAGCATAAGCTGAAATCTCATTTATTTTGGCTTCATTGAATTTTTTATCTGTCAGCATATTAATTTTGTCATTTTTTTGTCAATTTGACCAATAGCAGGTCTGTATTATGTAATCGGATTAACAAAATCAAACGTGGGTTTGACTTTGATTCACGGTTTACTTTATAGAAATATCAAGATAGCAATTTCAGACAGGCTACCGGAAAATCAATTATTGCAATTATGGTTCATAACTATCAGAACGAAATAAAAACTCCTGAATCAAACATCTGTGAATCAGGAGTTTAATTCATTATAAATCAATAAGATATTATGATTAAACAATTTCACCGTATTTCTCAGGATATGGCGGAAGCGGTAAAGAATCCGGAATACCCATAAGAGGGAAGTCTTTTCTTAGAGGATAAATAGGTTCTCCTGAATCAGGATCAACATAATCTTCCGGCATATAAAAACGTCTTAAGAATGGGTGATTATCAAATATAACCCCATACATGT
>JBAYPL010000076.1:0-10911 GCA_041677745.1 Kapaibacterium sp. (SeqCode) | reverse complement strand
TGGCTATCAGCCAAAATTTCATTGAAACGAGGAGAAAAATTTGTGAAAGTATTTTTATATATTGCAGTCGTTCTGATGTCCTTAGAATTGTTTGGAGTAATTTAGATGTTGAAGAAATATTCTCTTAAAAATGTATC
The DNA here is from genome assembly GCA_041677745.1 of Kapaibacterium sp. (SeqCode). Classification (GTDB taxonomy): domain Bacteria; phylum Bacteroidota; class Ignavibacteria; order Kapaibacteriales; family UBA2268; genus JANJTB01. The sequence goes on along the minus strand of JBAYPL010000076.1, from coordinate 10,774 downwards.
CAAGAAATCATATCTCGGAGCAATACTCTTCGCACTTGCTCTGTGGCTTTATACGAGTTTAGGCAGTGATTACACTACTCTCGTGAATCTGCCTGTCATCATAAGGCTGCCTGAGGACAGAGCCTTCGAGGAGCCACCTCCTCGTTCAGTAATGATTGAAGCAAAAGGTACGGGCTGGAACTTGTTTAATCTACTTTATTTCAATAAATCGAAAAGGGTATTTATTGATCTTTATAATACTCGGATAAACACTCCGGAATACGATATTACCAGAACTGCTATTCTAAAGGGTTTGCAGGCATTCGATAGAGTCGAACTGTCTGACGTGTTGACTGATGGTCTGAATATTCTGACCGGTAAAGTCACCACTTATTCAGTACCTGTCGAACCTGTACTAAATATCATTCCGGGTGATGGATTTACTCTTGTCGGAAAACCTAAATTAGAACCGGATGTTATCGAAATCAGAGGAAATGATAAGATTGTCAGCACAATCAAGAATTGGAAAACTAAACCGGCAGTATTTGAAAATAGGAATTCGTCATTCATTGAGTCACTTGAATTGTCTGACTCACTTGATGGAATTATTAATCTCAGTAAACGCTATGTCAAATTCACAGCCGAGATTCAACAAACAGCCGAAGTTACTTTCGATGAGGTGAAAATTAGTGTCAGAGGCGGTATTGTTCCCAAGAATCATTTTTTATATCCTGAACATGTCAGCATTACATTTAGAGGCGGTATAGAAGAAATTATACAACTCAACCCGGACAAAATCAGTGTAACACTCAATTATGCAGATATCGTTAATAACAAAACAGGTATTCTTGTGCCGAAAGTTGAATACCCGGGTAATTCTGAAGTTATAATCATGTCTCCTAATCATATATATAATTATAAAATCATTAAATCCGATGATTTGTCAAAGATCAACTTTTAATTTTTGAATAAACATTTACATCTTAATAAATTATAATTAAGTAAATAAGAATATATTCATTGAGAACAAATAGTTATATTTAAAAAATCCGAATCTTGTTTCCAAATTTTCTTAAAGCCTAATTGTTAAAAATATTCTTGTAAGCATCATGTGAGTATCAGTACCCATATACATAAGTCATAGAATAAAATTAATATTTAACTGACATAGCCGTTATAGCTCTTTTTTTAACAAACATCGAAAAATATCCATGGCTTTGAATTGTGGAATTGTGGGTCTGCCTAATGTAGGCAAATCAACATTGTTCTCTGCTCTTACGGCTGCACCTGCCGAAGCTGCAAATTATCCTTTTTGTACAATCAACCCGAATTTCGGTATCGTTAATGTTCCGGATGACAGATTAATAAAAATTTCCAAATTGATACCTCCTCAAAAGCTAATACCAACAACTGTCGAATTTGTTGATATTGCCGGCTTGGTGCGAGGTGCTTCAAAAGGTGAGGGATTAGGTAATCAGTTCCTTGGTAATATCAGGCAGGTTGGTGCTATTGTTCATGTCGTAAGATGTTTCGATGATGATAACATAGTTCATGTTGAAGGGAACATCAATCCCGCAAGAGATATTGAAACTATTGAAATCGAGTTGGCTCTCGCTGATCTTGAATCTGTTCAAAAACGATTTGAAAACCTCGGTAAAATGTTACGTTCTAATGATAAAAAAACAGTAGAAAAAGCTAAAATAGCAGAACCTGTTCTCAAACAACTGCTGGAACAGCTCGACAAAGGCATTCCTGCAAGGAATCTCGAACTCGATAATGAACAGCTCGAATCAATCAAAGACCTCAATTTGATTACATTGAAAAAACAAATTTATTGTTGCAATGTTGACGAAAATTCAATTAGTGCAGACAACGAATATGTCAAACAAGTTAAAGAAATTGCCTCAAAGAACGGTTCAGATGTTATTGTAATATGTGGGAAACTCGAATCAGAAATCTCAGAGCTTGAGTCTGATGAAGAGAAAAGAGACTTCCTAAATGCCGCAGGACTTGAAGAATCCGGTTTAGACCAGATGATACGTGCCGCTTATCACTCTTTGGAACTTCAGACATACTTTACCGCCGGTGAAAAAGAAGTCAGAGCATGGACTTTCAGAAAAGGATACACTGCTCCTCAAGCTGCCGGAGTGATTCATACCGACTTCGAGCGAGGTTTCATACGTGCCGAAGTTTACCACTGTACCGACTTGTTCCATCTTGGTTCAGAAGCTAAAATCAAAGACGCCGGTAAACTCAGAATTGAAGGTAAGGAGTATGTCGTTCAGGACGGAGATGTTATGCACTTCAGATTCAATGTTTGATTCTTTTTTTTGGTAGATAGGGGACAGGGATTTAGAATTGAAATTTAAAAATTCTATCTCCCCAACCCAAACCCCCTAACCCCCAAACCCTAACCCCTAACCCCTAACCCCCAACAACAAATAAAAAATTCAAAATATAAAATAATTCCAATGACCAAAAAAAATTCAATAGGACCAAAAATTACGGAATTAGGATTCTGAACAAAATAAAAACTTTTACCTACTGAAGCTCGTGCAGAACCTAAGGGTGTATCGAATGCCAGTCCTGTTCCGAACCCGTGTCTTAAGCTCGACAGCTTGATAGCATCAGGTTGAAGCCAAATCGCACCTAAGTCATATCTGCCGTACAAATAAGTATCGAAATAAAAATTAATTGGAAGCCGGTATGTATAATTCACAGAACCTTTGAAAATTTGCCTGCCTCGCTCTTCATCTTCTCTGAATCCAAAGAAAGTGCCTTCACCGCCTAAATTAAAAAATTCGAGAAAAGGCAATGATATGTCTGCTATTCCGAACATTAAAGAAGGACGGAGTACTAAATGTCCTAAATTGATGTTGTCATGATAATAAAAAGTAGCCTTTGAAAATCCGACATTATTATCATCTTGAAGAATACTCGATTCGAGTGATAACTCTATCAATCTGCCTTTTGTCGGAAAGTCCGACCTGTTTTGACTGTCAAAAACTGTGGCAGCCTTAGCGGTTGTAACTCTGTTAAACTTAGGAATAATTGAATCACTGAATCTGTAATATCTTTGAAATTCATGACGTAATTCTACGAATAACCTTCCGTTTTTTTCGAGCTGAGTCCCGAACAACAATTTTCCGCCGGCTCGATTTTCTCTGATATTGAATGAACGTTCGTATCCGAATCTCTGATTTCTTGTCATATCAACCGGAGAATATTCATACATATCTCTATTAACATAATATATGCTGAATGATGAAGAGAGTTCAGTTTTGAATAATCTTGTATTTTCAAAGTTCAAAAATGTCTTTTGATATGATGAAGCTAATATTCCTCGAAGTATTATTCTGGTGCCGAGGTTATTAAAATTTTCCTGTGTAAAGTCAATTCCTATTTGAGCATTACGTTCGTTGTCAATACGTCCGCCAAATCGTAAGGTTTGATTTGGGGCGTGGCTGACTTTTACAATTATATTTATTCCGTTTTTAGAATTCTTCAAGGGTACTAATTCGACATTATTAAAAATCATGGTTGAATTCAGGTTGTCAATACTTTTTAAGAATACTTCGGAACTTGCAGTATCTCCGGCTTGGAACTCTAATTCTCTTTGAACAAGAAAACTTTCAGTAATTTCATCAGATATGATAATCACAGAATCTATTCTGCCCAGATTTGTGTTAATTATGACATCGCCATTATTTTCATCGAATTTTGTTAATGATGCAAATGTAAATCCTTTGTTATGCAGCAATCTCAGCAAGGTTTCACTTATTTGGGACTTAATTCTACTGTTTAGCGGTTGCCCTTCATATCGTTGTATGATTTCTTCTAAATCACCGTCAAATATTTTTAATCCACTTAAATTAATATCTTTTGTCAATGGATAATTTTGAGCATTGACGTATAAATCATTATCAGAAAATTCAACATTAAAACCTGAATAGAAATCATCTTCTAATAAATATAGATGTAAAACTAACTCAGAAATGTCTTTTTTACTTTTAATTGAAGGAAATCTTGCTTGAAGAAATCCATTATGATTATCCCTGAATCCATTGAAATGAGTAAGGAAATTTCCATCTTCGGGGATACTTATCCCCTCAATTAATTTTAGAATCTTAGTATAAATTTTACCTGAAATTAAATCCTTCAATTCATTATATTGCTTTTCAACAGATTTTTCCCCAATAATGACTAAACTATCAATATTACTAAAATCATCATTGCGATAAGTACCGAGCTCAGGCACAATTACAAGGTCTGCTAAATCTTCATTCTCTTTAATAAATTTATCCATAGCAATAGAAACCACCTGGTCTGCGATTGCCCATGCAGAATTCAATTCACCGGCTTTATAGAGTGGAGAGCTTGTATTAACGGCAATGATTAATTCCGGATTAAATTCTAAAGCAGCCTTCACCGGAAGATTAGACAAAATTCCGCCATCCACAAGTATCATAGAATCAACACGGATGGGTGAATAACGCAGAGGTATCGTGGCGCTGGCTCTTATAGCTTTTGAAAGATTTCCGGAACTCAAGGACACAGAAGTACCTGAGACCAAATCTGTGGCAACAGCTCTGAATGGCTTTTTCAATTTATTAAAGTCAGTAACGGGTTGATAAGTACCGTACCAAATCAGCTCTTGCAGGAATTTGTCAAAGGCAGTGCCTTCAGTTGCAGCTTCAGGCATGATAAAATTGAAGTCTCTAAAATTTAATGTTATGAGACTTCTATCGTAAATCTGTTTTTGGTCAATGAATAATCTGCTGCGGATATCAGAACCCGAAAGAGCAACTGCTTCCTTCCAATTTGCGGAGCTGAGTACAGCCTCTAACTCATCGGGAGAGTAGCCACTTGCATAGAGACCACCTACGATTGCTCCTATACTTGTACCAACGACGTAATCAAACTTAATACCTGATTCGGACAATGCTTTCAGAACCCCAATTTGCGATAAACCTCGAGCTCCGCCACCGCTTAATACAAGAGCAGTTCTGGGGAGCAGCGAATCCTTGTGAGGTAACTTAAATGAGAATACTTCTTCTGCAGAAGCAGTTTTCGGATTCAGTGATAACAAAGCAATACCACACAGCGTCAGTGCCGTAAAATAAAGACTTTTTATAATTCTTGAACGGTATTTAATTAGCTTATACAATAATTGTTACTTAATAGAAAATTCCGAAAAAGAGCCTGTGTATGCTTCATGTATTATTGATTTGTCGGTAACATAAGATCTTGGAGGACCTTGTGAAGCTGCAACTATAAGATTTGAAATAGCATTGCTGTTACCCTCTGCCTTAATGAATACAGAACCGTCTTGACGATTGCATACATAGCCGGACAAGTCAAGACTACTTGCGTACTTCATTATAAAGTATCTGAATCCAACACCTTGAACAAAACCTCGAACTGTCATCTTAACACCAACTAAATCATTCATTACTTACTCTGAACAATGAACATTATGTCGCCGGCAATTTTGTCAGCCAAAGATTTGTCATATAGAATCTCAATAAGTTTAAGACTGAATTCAAAGGCAGTACCAGCACCACGACTCGTAATAAATCTTCCTGAATGAATAACGGAACTTGTTAAATAAAATCTCTCGTCAAAAAAATGACTTACTGAAGGGTGCGAGGTAATTAATATTTCATCTTTTAAAATGCCGAGTCTTTTCAAAACTAACGGACCTGCACATATAGCACCAATATAAGCTTGGGGATTATTTGTTAAAATTTTACGTAATTTTTCGGATTTAGATAAATTATTAACACCATTCAAGCCACCCGGAATCACAATCATGTCGAAAAAAGCATCTAAGGGTAAATTGTCGAGAAGCACATCCGAACCTAAACTTACATTTCTTGAGCATCTTACAAATTCAATAGTGCCGGCAGTGATTACCTCCGCCGACGCTCGCCGTAACATATCAATTATTATTACTGCTTCCATTTCCTCAGTACCATCTGCAATTGGTACAAGTATTTTCTTGCTCATCAGATTTTCCGAATTTGTAAAACAATGAATCTAAAAACGCATTACTTACATAATTAATATTATTTATTGGTCTTTCATTTGCCAAGAAACATAATTTCATAATCTAAATCGTCAAAGAACAATATCGTGATTATGCACTAATTTTTATTATGGATAAAAATCAACTTAAAGAAAGGCAACAAAAAATTATCGTATCAAACCGTAAAGCAAGGTTTGAATATGAAATAATACAAACTTTAGAATGTGGTATAGTTTTACAAGGAACTGAAGTAAAATCTCTGAGAGCTGGTAAATGTAATTTACAAGATTCTTATGCTTCATTTATTAAAGGTGAGTTGTATATTCATAATTTGCATATCAAAGAGTATGATTTTGGTAACCGAGAAAACCATAAACCTAATCGTGACAGAAAACTACTCCTAAATATCAGAGAACTGATAAAGTTCAAGTCTCTTGTTGAGGAGAAGGGGCTGACATTAATTCCGTTAAGCATATATTTTTCGGGGCATCTTGTGAAAGTCGAGTTGGCTTTGGTCAGAGCAAAGAAAAAGTACGACAAACGTGAAGATGTAAAGAAAAGAGATACAGAAAGGGAAATACGTCGAAATTTTATGAGATAACTTCAATTTGCCTCAATATCAGAGCAGTATATCAGAATCATTCAATTCAATAAAACAGTAATGAGTTAATAAATCCGATATTTATAAATCAAGAATCCAAATCGAGAGGTTGAAGTAAATTATCATACCGGTGAAATCAATCATAGTCGCCATGAAAGGACTTGAAATCACAGCAGGATCGAACTTCATTTTATTCAGAATCAGAGGAAGTAAGCCGCCTACGACGTTAGCCCACAAGACCATCACAAGCATGGAGATACCGACTACTACAGCAATTTTATTACCCGGGTCATTAACAAGATAACCACGAGCAAAAGCTATAGCACCAAGAGTCAATCCCAGAAGCAAACCTACCATTAATTCCTTTCGAAGTACTATAAACCACTTATCGAAATTTAATCCTTCAACAGCAATACTTCTGATAATCAAGGTTGCAGATTGTGTTCCGGAGTTACCTGCTGTACCGATTAACATAGTAGGGAAGAGTGATAATGCTACAATCTGCACATAAACATAGTCAAAGTGTTCAATAGCCTGAACCGTTAAGAAATTTGCAAAGAGCAGAGCTATGAGCCAAGGTATTCTCTTAGTCCAAAGTTTCATCACACCAGCGGAATGATAGCTTTGCTCTACTGGATTAATACCACCAATTTTTTGAAAATCTTCGGTAGTCTCTTCTTCAGAAATATCCATTACATCGTCAAAGGTAACGATTCCAACAAGAATTCCCATCGAATCCACAACCGGAATTGCTAACAAGTCATATTTTTCAAGCATCTTTACAGCTTTTTCCTGGTCGTCAAAAGCCGATAATGATACTACATTGTAATCCATTAAATCAGAGATATAAGCATCTTCATCAGCCAGAATTACCGATCTTAATTTTATATCGTCAAGTAGTTTACCACTTTTGTCGGTTACATATACTCTATTGATGGTTTCTGAATCTTTGCCAAATTTCCTTATATGATGCAATGCTTTATGAATCGTCCAATAAGAGCGTACAGCCACAAAATCAGGAGTCATCCTTCTGCCTACACTATCCTCAGGATAACCTAATAGCTCTCTTGCTTCTTTAAGGTCGTCCGGTTCCAAGAGGGACATGAGGCGGTGAGTAACTTTAGCAGGTAATTCTTCAAGCAGCTCAGTTCTGTCGTCAGGCGGTAGGTCAGACAACAAGTCTCTGGTTTCTTGGTCGGTCAAGTCCATGAGAAATTTATCTTTTTGGTCACCGTCAAGATAAGAAAAAACCTCGGCGGCAAGCTCTCGGGGTAAGGCTCTGAATATCAGAACTCTATCGGTCTTGTCAACATCAAGGAATAAATCAACTATCTCGGGCGGGGGCCATGAGCTTAGTATTTCTTTTAAGTCTGTCCAATTACGAGTCTGTATCAGTTCATGTATTTCAGGCTTAAGCAATTCTTTGAGCATTGTCCTTCCTTTTGCCTTTTTAGAAAAAACTAAAATAATATCATTTGGTATAATATTAAACAAAAAAAATCAATTGTGGAAAGTTTTATTTCTCGCATTCTGTCATTGTTTATATGATTTCGTCACATATTCATAAGCGTATGGTTTCATCAAAATCACTTAAGTATATTATACATTAATGAAATGTAAAAATTATAAAATTACAAAAAAAATCTGAAACAAGAGCTAAAAAATATGAAAATATTTGTCTGTTTGAAATTTAAATGTTATTTTGCAAATCTTGACAATACAATATTGAAAATTTTAATTATCGGTGTAGATTATATACACTGTTTGTTTAACTAATATAATTTATTTTTTTTGGAGGACTTTAATGTCGGAAAATGCTAATATGAGTCAGGATGTTGTCGCTGTAGCAGAAGGCGATTTTCAGGGAGCTGATTCAAAACATCCAATGCTTGGCATTCAGAAACAAGTCAAAAAGTACGACGCAGAAGCAGTAACCAGATTTTTGGAAGGTGATTTCGAAAATTTCGAGATTGACGATGATTCATTTTCCAAAATGTTTGATAACGCTATCAAAACAATCAAGGAAGATGAACTTGTCAATGGCAAGATTGTCAATATCACAAAGGACGAAGTTTTTGTAGATGTAGGATTCAAATCACTTGGTGTAGTACCCAAAGCTGAATTGTTGAATGCGGAAACTTACAAAGTCGGTGATGAAATTGACGTGTTCATAGAGAAGATGGAAGATTCCAACGGGAAATTATTATTATCGCGACGTCGTGCCGACTTTATGAGAATCTGGGAAGATATCATAGCATTACACGACAAACAAGAAGTAACCAAAGTAAAAATCCTAAGAAGAATCAAAGGTGGAATGGTTGTTGACCTACTTGGTATAGAAGCATTCCTTCCGGGTTCACAGATAGATGTCCGTCCTGTAAGAGATTTTGACAGTTGGGTTGGCAAGACTATTGATGTAAAAGTAGTCAAGGTTAATCATCCAAGTGAAAACGTAGTTGTTTCACATAAAGTATTGCTTGAAGAGCAGCTTTCTGAACAAAGAAGCGAAATTATGTCACGTCTCGAGAAAGGTCTTGTACTCGAAGGTACTGTTAAAGCTATATCTGACTTCGGTGTTTTCGTTGATCTTGGTGGAGTTGACGGTCTTGTTCATATCACAGATTTGTCATGGGGCAGAGTTACACATCCGTCGGAAATCGTTAATCTTGATGAAGTTGTCAAAGTTGTAGTTCTTGACTTCGACGGTGACAAGAAGCGTATCTCACTCGGTATGAAACAACTTACACCACATCCATGGGATACTATCGGTGATAAATACGAAAAAGCTACCAAAGTCAGCGGTAAGGTCGTCAGCCTTACTGATTACGGTGCGTTCATTGAAATTGAAAAAGGAATTGAAGGACTTATCCATATCAGCGAAATGTCATGGACACAGCATGTTAAGCATCCGTCACAAATCGTTTCAATGGGACAAGTTGTTGACGCTACCGTGCTGAATATTGACAAAGAAAATAAGAAACTTGCTCTCGGCATGAAGCAATTGGAGCCGGACCCATGGGAAGACCTGATGAAGAAATATCCTGTGGAATCAAGACATAACGGTATTGTAAGAAATCTTACCAACTTTGGTGTATTTGTTGAATTAGAGCCAGGTGTTGACGGTTTAGTACACATCAGCGATTTGTCATGGACCAAGAAAATCAGACACCCCGGCGAATTTGTCAAGAAGGGTGACAGACTCGAAGTCAGCGTACTCAGCATTGATCCGGAGCAAAGAAGAATAGCTCTTGGTCATAAACAAATCAATGATAACCCTTGGGATGAGTTCGAAACAAAATACCAAATCGGTTCCGAAGCTGAAGCAAGAATTGAACGTATTATCGAAAAAGGTGTTATTGTCGAATTACCTGACGGAGTTGATGGTTTTGTTCCGGTTTCTCAGCTCTCGTTTGCTCCTGTAAAAAATATCAGCGAGTACTTCAAAATCAGCGAAGTACTGCCATTGAAAGTCGTTGAATTTGATAAAGAAGCAAAGAAAATAGTACTTTCGGTTGTCGAAGCACTACGCGGAAAAGATCAGGCTGTTATTGATACATACAATAAAGCCCATCCGGTACCGAATGCTGATAATCCACCTGTTGATGTCACTTACGACAGCTCTGAAGCAAACTTTTTCAGTGAAGAATACAATCTTGACTATAAGAAAATGACAAAGGAAGATTTCAAAAATATTGAATTTTCTGACTCTGATGAAAATAAAAGTGATGAAAACAACAAAGATCAATAAACTTAATTTTTGATTAAAGTTATTCAGGGATTGTTCAATATTGGGCAATCCCTCTTTATTTAAAATAATTATGAAATACTCAATTCTTACTATCGGTGATGAAATTTGTATTGGGCAGATTATTAACGGTAATGCCGCCGAAATTGCATCTGTAATGACTTCAATCGGTTACTCGTCTTACATGTATTCAATTGTACCTGATGACAGAGAACTTATAACTGATGAAATTAAAAGTTTATTGTTAAAATCAGATGTCCTTATTATGACGGGAGGACTCGGACCTACTCATGATGATATTACTAAATCTGTCCTATGTGACTTCTTCGAGGATGATTTGGTGCTTCATCAGGGTACATTGCAACATCTTCAAAAATGGTTCAAATCTCGAAACAGGAATATGTCCGAGATGAATAAAGCC